>JAKFXJ010000367.1 GCA_021731425.1 Limnohabitans sp.
CAAGAGTGTGCAAGATGCCAGTGGGCAACTGGACATTTTGCGCGATATCGATTTCTCATTGAACGCCGGGGAAACAGCCGCCATTGTCGGTGCTTCTGGCTCGGGCAAAAGCACTCTGCTGGCCATCCTCGCGGGCCTGGACACACCGAGCACTGGCCAAGTGGTGCTGGCGGGGCAGTCGCTGTTCGATTTGTCCGAAGACCAACGCGCCGCTGTGCGGGCCCAACATGTGGGTTTTGTGTTCCAGAGCTTTCAGCTCATGCCCAACCTCACGGCCCTTGAAAACGTGATGCTGCCGCTGGAGCTGGCCGACCGGCCCGATGCCCGCAGCACTGCCACCGCCATGCTGCAGCGCGTCGGTTTGGGCGAGCGCCTGAAGCATTTGCCCAAAGTCTTATCGGGTGGTGAGCAGCAGCGCGTGGCCCTGGCCCGCGCATTTGTGGTGCAACCCGACTTGCTTTTGGCCGATGAGCCCACGGGCAGCCTCGACCATGCCACGGGCGAGGCCATCATGGACTTGATGTTCGCGCTCAACCGCGAGCAGGGCACCACCTTGGTCTTGGTCACCCATGACCGGCTGTTGGCCGCGCGTTGCGAGCGCAGCTTGGTGATTCAAGCCGGGCGTTTGAGCGAGTCAGCCACCACGCCAGTCTGAAGCGCTATTGACAAGCAGACGCCTGGTGTTTTGTCCCGCCCAACGTGGGACCAACGATAATCCGGGGATGTCATCTCACAAAGTGCTGTTCGGCTTCCATGCCGTGGGCGTTCGCCTCAAGATCGCCCCCCAATCCGTTGTCGAAATCCATTACGAGGTCACGCGCCGCGACGCCCGCATGCGGCAGTTCATCGACAAGGCCCGTGATTCGGGCATGCGCATGATCGAGTCGGACAACGAGCGCTTGGCCAAGCTTGCTGGGGGACATGGCCACCAAGGCGTGGTCGCCTTGGTCACGCCCATCCCACAAAACCATTCCCTCGACGACTTGCTCGACACCGTCGAAGGTCCACCTTTGCTCTTGGTGCTGGACGGCGTGACCGATCCACACAACCTGGGCGCTTGTTTGCGTGTGGCCGATGGCGCGGGTGCGCATGCCGTGATCGCTCCCAAGGACCATGCGGCCGGTATCAACGCCACCGTGGCCAAAGTGGCCAGTGGCGCGGCCGAGACCATGCCTTACTTCATGGTCACCAACCTGGCCCGGACTTTGGGCGAGCTCAAGGAGCGCAGCATCTGGGTGATTGGCACCAGCGATGACGCGCCGCGCAGCATTTACCAAGCCGACCTGAAAGTGCCCACCGCCTTGGTGCTGGGGGCCGAAGGTGCGGGCATGCGACAGCTGACGCGCAAGAACTGTGACGAGCTGGTGAGCATCCCCATGCGTGGCGCGGTCGAGAGCTTGAATGTCTCGGTGGCCAGTGGTGTGTGCTTGTACGAGGCCTTGCGCCAGCGCAGCTGAAACTCTGGATTCATTCAAGAAAACCATTCAAAAGGGAGCTCTGTCATGACCAAAACCACCAGCCGAATCGCTTTGATTCTTGCCGTCGGCGCAGCCAGCCTGTTGGCCGCCTGCACCCAAGAGCAGCAAAACAAAATCAGCCGCGGCATCCAGAACTGGACCGGCACCAACGGTGTGATGGAGGTCTATGCGGGCGAAAAATTGGTGCGCCGCTTCATCAAGGTGGACAAAGTCAGCACCGCTTTGGGCACAGACGATGGCAAAGCCCGTGCCTACCGCTATGGTTATGGCGTGCTCGATGAGAACTTCAACTTCGAGGTCGATCCGGGCGAGAAAAAAGTCTATTTCGAGGTCAGCGATTACTCGAACACCGTGTTCTTCGAGAGCCCACGCTAAGAACCGTGGCTTTGCGCTGAGGGTAGCGGTTGCCCCTTCACACCCAGCCCAGAGCCCCGAGCAGCGCACCAGCACCGATCAGCCACAACAAGTGGATTCGTGTGCGCCAGACCAGGCCCATGGCCACCAGCGTCAACACCCACAGGGGCCAGTCGCGCATGGGTTCGTTGTTGCTGGCTGTGAGCAGCCAGCCCGTGGACACCAGCAGCGCGATCACCACAGGCGCCATGCCCAGCTTGAAGGCCCTCACGCCACGGTTGTCGCGGTGCTTGTGGGCCCAGCGTGTGGTGGTGTAAGTCAAGATGGAGGAGGGCAGCATGATGCCGAGCAGGCTGATCAGCATGCCCAGCGCCGACAAGGCCACACTGATCCAGCCGCCGCCCAGGCCTGCGCCCGCATTGAGTCCCACGTTCCAGCCCATCAAGCCCACAAACAACACATTCGGGCCCGGGGCCGATTGGGCCAACGCAATCGACGAGCTGAATTGTTGCTCGGTCAGCCACTGGTTTTCGTCCACCAAAAAGCGATGGATGTCGGGCGCAAGGATGATCGCGCCGCCCACGGCCAACAAGGACAGCGACAGAAAATGGTTGAACAAAGCCAACCAGTTGCCCACGCTCAATTGAAGCTCGAGGATCATGGGGCGGCCTTTGTGGCGTTGGCTTGGCGCGTCAATTGCACATAGGCCCAGCCACAGGCCAAGCTGCCAATGCCCAGCAGCACCCAAATGAGGGGCCAGCGCAACAAACTCACGCCGATGAAGGTGCCCAGCATGATCGCAGCGCTCACGCCGATCCCGATGGGGTTGGATTTGAGGGCGGGGATGAGTTTGATGCCCGTGGCCGCAATCAGGCCCGCCGCAACAGCCCCCATGCCGCGCAAGGCCCCTTGAGCCCACGCCAGATCAGCCACGCTGCCAAATGCCAGGGCCAGCACCAGCAAAACGGCCGTGGGTGCGGCCAGCATGCCCGCCAGGGCCGCCAGAGCGCCTGCCAAACCGAAATAGCGCCCGCCAATCATCAAACAGAAGTTGATCACATTGGGGCCCGGCAGAATCTGGGCCACAGCCCAGTCCTCAACAAATTGGGCTGGGGTCATCCAGCGTTTGCGCTCGACCAGTTCGCGTTGCACAACCGCCAACACCCCACCAAAGCCCTGCAAAGCCAAAATGGTGAAGGACAAAAACAGATCGGTCTTGGACTGCGGACGGTTCAGAGGGGGTACTTCAGTCATGCTGGCATTATGGTGTGGCCCGCCGTGTCTGTTCATGGCGCACTGTCACCTTCTAGCCAGACCAACTGGCCCCGGCCACTCTCGCTCAACCGCGCCACCCATTCAGCAACCTGACTCTGGGGCAGGGCAAAACGCAAAGTGACCACGCTGCCGTGGCTCACGCCCAGCAAGGGCGCTTGCGCCAGTTCCAGCTCGCGCCTGACCAGGCCTTCCAGTGCATAAGGCAAGCTGCACGCCAATGTGGTCTGCACAATGAGCGGGACTTTTTCGGCGCTGAGCAGCGCCTGGGCCACCGCATCGGTGTAGGCCCGCACCAGACCGCCCGCGCCCAGCTTGACGCCGCCAAAGTACCGCACCACCGAAGCCATCACACCCTGCAGGTCCTGGTGGCGCAGCACTTCCAGCATGGGGCGCCCGGCCGTGCCGCCCGGTTCGCCATCGTCGTTGGCCGCCGATTGGCCCCAGGCCAGCAAGGCCCAGCACACATGGGCGGCGTCGGGGTGTTCGGCTTTGAGCTGCGCCACCCGGGCCTGCGCCTCGTCGCGTCCGGCAACCGATTCGACGCAGGCGATGAAACGGCTTTTTTTGATGACCAGTTCGTGGTGGGCAGGACGGGCGAGAGAAAAAGGCATGTTTCAAGAATACCCCAATGACATGGGCGCCAGCTTGTGCCCCAGCCCTTCAAAGTGCTGTTTCGATATGATCCTTGGACCAACCGTTCGGTGGATTTCCCTTTTGCGTTTTCGCACCTCCAAAGCACCATGCACCAACCGGCCAACGCCCCCCGACATTCCATTTATTACGACTACACCGTGCACCAGCCCTGGTTGCCTTCTGAGCACCCGGCGCAGTCTTTGCAACGTGTGGTGATTGCCGGTGGTGGTCCGGTCGGCTTGACGGCGGCACTGGAGCTGGCCCGTTATGGGGTGCCTTGTGTCTTGTTGGAGTCTGAGCAGCAGGTGTGCGAAGGGAGCCGCGCCATCGTGTTCACCCGTCGCTCCATGGAAATCCTGCAGCAAGTGGGCGTGGCCCATCGCGTGACGCAAAACGGCTTGCCCTGGCGCTTTGGCAACTCGTTTTACAGGGGCGAGCGTGTTTTTCGCATGGAAGCCCCACACGACGACAACGACCGTTTTGGCCCCATGATCAACCTGCAGCAGCAGTTTCTGGAGCAGTACCTGGTTGAAGCCTGCGAGGCCAACCCCCTGATCGATCTGCGCTGGGGCAACCGCGTCACGGCCGTGACGCAAAACGCCGACTACGCCGAACTGCAAGTGGACACCCCCGAAGGCCCTTACACCCTGAACACCGAGTGGCTGGTCGCCTCCGACGGGGCACGCTCGGGCATCCGCAGCATGCTCGACCTCAAGCTCGAAGGCGCGTCTTACGAAGGCCGGTTTGTCATCGCCGACATCCGCATCGACCTGCCTTTGCCCACCGAGCGCCTGGCCTTTTTTGACCCCGAATGGAACCGCGGCAACACCGTGTTGCTGCACCGCGAGCCCCTGGGCATCTGGCGCGTGGACTACCAACTACCTGAAGGCGAAACGCCCGAGCAAGCCTTGTCGCCCGAGTCGCTCAAAACCCGCATCAATGCGCAATTGGCGATGATCGGCCACGCCGACAAGCCCTGGGAGATGGACTGGTCCTCGGTGTATTCGGCCCGCACACTCACCTTGCCCGACTACCTGGTGGGCCGCTCTATGTTCATGGGTGACGCCGCGCATTTGCTGCCC
>JAKFXJ010000327.1 GCA_021731425.1 Limnohabitans sp.
CGCTGACCAGCCAGAACAGACCGCTGCCCACCAAACCTTGTGAGGTGCGCCAGGCCTGGGCACGCAAGACCAGGTCATTGCCCACGGGCGAGACCGGTACCTCGTAGTCGTTGTTGCGCCGGTCGCTGCCCGGCAGCAGCCGCCAAAGGGAGATGCGTTCGGGGATAACCTGGCCCGCCAGCAATCGGCTGCTGCCGTTTTGCAAGGCCACTGCATATTTGGCCAGCACCTCGGTCGGGATGCCGTAGCGCAGCAGGCCCTCGATGCTGTATTCGGCCAGGATGACACCGCTGAAACGACCTTGGTCGTTGGTCAGGGGGGTATGCAGCTGCAGCACCGACATTTGGGTGTCGCGGTCCGCCTCTGCATCGAGCTGGCCATAAATGGGCTGCATCAGGTCACGCGCCAAGCTGAAGTGACTCTCGGTTTCCCCGATTTTCAGCACTGTGCCCGCCCGCAGTTGCTGGCTGGGGGCAATGCTGGAAATGCTCTGGTTGGCGATGATGCGGCGGCGGTCATCGATCCAGGTCAGGGACAAAAATTCCGGGTATTGCTGAACCAGCGCCTCGGCGCGAGACAAAAACTGGTCGGTGCGGATTTCCTTGTTGGACACATCCCGCGCCAAGCGCATGACCTGCTCCTGGCGCTCCAGCAAACGCAGGCGAAGGCGCTGTTGGGCGTATTCCACATCGCGTTTGATGGCTTCTTGTTCGCGCTCGATCTCTTCAACCCGCAAATACCAGAATGCGCTGGCGATGGCGGCCAAAAAAAGCACCACCGCAGCCACGGGGGCCAGGTTGGCGAATCGGTCCTGCCGGTTGGGTGACTGGCTGCGCCACCACGACAGCCACCAGGCCCATGGACCGACTTTGGTCACCACCGATGCTGCTTTGTTCAATTCCATAACGAGGAGTTTAGAGGACAAGCTGAAGTGATTTGTTCAGAAAGGCATTCCAGACACCTTGTCCTATCCATGTAAAATTTCACAATACAAAATCATTGCGCACTATTTGAAATTTTCGGCAAATCATGGGAAAATTCAGGATCATTTACCTACAACATCCATTTCAGGAGACAAACATGACAGCGGCAACACCACAACAACCGGGCCGTGACCTGGACAGTCAGGAAACCCGTGAATGGATGGACGCCCTGTCCGCCGTGATCGACAAAGAAGGCCCGGAGCGTGCGCATTTTTTGCTGGAACAACTGCTCGAAGAAGCCCGCCAGCACAGCATTGATTTGCCGTTTTCGGCCACCACCGGCTATGTGAACAGCATCGAGCCCAACGAAGAAGCCCGTTGCCCCGGCAACATCGAAATTGAAGAGCGTCTGCGTGCTTACATGCGCTGGAACGCGATGGCCATGGTGGTCAAAGCCAACCGCCACAACCCCGCTGACGGCGGCGATTTGGGCGGCCACATCGGCTCGTTTGCTTCGCTGGCCCACATGTTTGGTGCTGGTTTTAACCATTTCTGGCACGCCGAAAACGAAAACCACGGCGGTGACTGCCTCTACATACAGGGCCATGTGTCGCCCGGCGTTTATGCCCGCGCTTACTTGGAAGGCCGCCTGACCGAAGAGCAGTTGCTCAACTTCCGCCAAGAAGTGGACGGCAACGGCCTGTCGAGCTACCCACATCCCAAGCTCATGCCCGAGTTCTGGCAGTTCCCCACGGTGTCGATGGGTTTGGGCCCGCTGATGGCGATCTACCAAGCCCGCTTTTTGAAATACCTGCACGCCCGCGGCATTGCCAACACAGAAAACCGCAAGGTTTGGGTGTTCTGCGGTGACGGCGAGATGGACGAAGTCGAATCTTTGGGTGCGATCGGCCTGGCCGCTCGCGAGAACTTGGACAACCTGATTTTTGTTGTCAACTGCAACCTGCAACGCCTCGATGGCCCGGTGCGCGGCAACGGCAAGATCATTCAGGAACTCGAAGGTGAGTTCCGCGGCTCCGGCTGGAACGTCATCAAGCTGCTCTGGGGCAGCGAGTGGGACAGCCTGCTCGCCCGCGATAAGGACGGCGCACTGCGCAAGCTGATGATGGACACGCTGGACGGCGACTACCAGGCCTTCAAAGCCAACGATGGCGCTTATGTGCGCAAGCATTTCTTTGGCCGCGACCCGTGCACACTGGAGATGGTGTCGCACCTGTCGGACAACGACATCTGGAACCTCAAGCGTGGCGGCCACGACCCACAAAAGGTCTATGCCGCTTACCACAAGGCGGTCAACCACAAAGGCCAGCCCACTGTGCTGCTCATCAAGACCGTCAAAGGTTTCGGAATGGGCAAAGCCGGTGAGGGCAAGAACACTGTCCACCAGACCAAGAAGCTGACGGACGATGACATCAAGTACATGCGCGACCGCTTCAACATCCCGATCCCGGACAGCGAGTTGGCCAAGATCCCGTTCTACAAACCGGCTGATGACACGCCCGAGATGCGTTACTTGCACGAGCGCCGTCAAGCCCTAGGCGGTTACCTGCCCAAGCGCCGTGCCAAGGCCGAAGAGAGCTTCACCGTGCCTTCGCTGGACACTTTCAAGGCCGTGATGGAGCCCACCGCCGAAGGCCGTGAAATCTCGACCACCCAAGCCTATGTGCGCTTTTTGACCCAGTTGCTGCGCGACCAGGCCCTGGGCCCACGCGTGGTGCCGATTTTGGTAGACGAAGCCCGCACTTTCGGCATGGAAGGCCTGTTCCGCCAAATCGGTATCTACAACCCTGCTGGCCAGCAGTACACCCCGGTCGACAAGGACCAGGTCATGTACTACAAGGAAGACAAGGCCGGTCAGATCTTGCAAGAAGGCATCAACGAAGCTGGCGGTATGTCGAGCTGGATTGCAGCTGCTACCAGCTACTCCACCAGCAACCGCATCATGGTGCCGTTCTACGTGTACTACTCGATGTTTGGTTTCCAGCGCATTGGCGACTTGGCATGGGCTGCTGGCGACATGCAAGCACGCGGCTTCTTGTTGGGCGGCACATCGGGCCGTACCACTTTGAACGGCGAAGGCTTGCAGCACGAAGATGGTCACAGCCACATCATGGCCAACACCATCCCCAACTGCGTGTCATATGACCCCACCTTCGCCCACGAAGTCGGTGTCATCCTGCACCACGGTTTGAAGCGCATGGTCGAGAAGCAAGACAACGTCTTCTACTACCTGACCCTGCTGAACGAAAACTACGCCATGCCTGGCCTCACGCCCGGCACTGAAGAGCAGATCATCAAGGGCATGTATTTGTGCAAGCCAGGCGCCGCGGGTGACAAGCGCGTGCAATTGCTGGGTTCGGGCACCATCCTGCGCGAATCCATTGCTGCGCAAACCTTGCTGGCCACCGACTGGGGCATTCAGGCCGATGTGTGGAGCTGCCCAAGCTTCAACGAGCTGACCCGCGATGGCCAAGACGCCGAGCGCCACAACATGCTGCACCCCATGGAAACACCGCGTGTGTCCTTTGTGGGCCAACAGCTGGCCAAGCACAGCGGCCCCGTGGTCGCATCCACCGACTACATGAAGGCCTATGCCGAGCAGATCCGTCCTTTCATTCCAAAGGATCGCACCTACAAAGTGCTGGGCACCGACGGTTTTGGCCGCTCCGACTTCCGCAGCAAGCTGCGCGAACACTTCGAGGTCAACCGCCACTACATCGTGGTTGCCGCCCTCAAGGCGCTGAGCGAAGAGGGCAAAGTGCCCGTCACGCAAGTGGCCGAAGCCATCCAAAAGTACGGCATCAAAACCGACAAGATCAACCCGCTGTACGCATAAATTCGGGAGACACACATGGCATTGGTAGAAGTACAAGTCCCAGACATCGGGGATTTCGATGAAGTGACCGTCATTGAGTTGATGGTCAAAGTGGGCGACACCGTGAAAGCCGAGCAATCGTTGATCACCGTGGAGTCCGACAAAGCCTCGATGGAAATCCCGTCGAGCACAGCGGGCGTTGTGAAAGAAATGCGCGTGGCCTTGGGTGACAAGGTCAAGCAAGGATCCATCGTCTTGGTGGTCGAAGCCGCTGGTGCGGCTGCAGCCCCAGCCCAAGTTGCTGCGCCTGCTGCTGCCGTGGCAGCACCTGCGCCCGTTGCCGCTCCTGTGGCTGATGCGCCAGTGGCAGCGGCTTCTGGCCCCGTGCAGGTGTTTGTGCCCGACATTGGAGACTTCAAAGACGTGGTCGTCATAGAAGTCATTGTCAAGCCCGGCGACACCATCAAGGTCGAGCAATCGCTCATCACCGTCGAGTCCGACAAAGCCTCGATGGAGATCCCGTCCTCTCATGCGGGCGTTCTCCAAGAACTCAAAGTTAAGGTGGGCGACAAGGTCAACATTGGCGACCTGCTGGCTGTTCTGGTTGGAACGGCCTCTGCAGCAGCCCCAGTTGTTGCTGCAGTGGCAGCGCCTGTGCATGTGGCTTCGGCTGCTGCGCCAACAGCTGTAGCGGCGGCCGTTGCTGCGGTCGCTGCGCCTGCCCACGCCCCCGGCGGCACCACCGTGGGCTTGCCCCACGCGTCACCGTCAGTGCGCAAGTTCGCCCGCGAGCTGGGCGTGCCGCTCGAGGAAGTCAAAGGCTCCGGCCTCAAGGGCCGCATCACGGCGGATGATATTCAAGCCTTCACCAAGGCCGTCATGTCGGGCGCTGCACAAACCAAGGCACAAGCGGCCAAAGCCCCTGCGGCTTCGGGTGGCGATGGTGCTGGCTTTGGCTTGATTCCATGGCCCAAGGTCGACTTTGCCAAGTTCGGCCCCATCGAGCGCAAAGAGATGGGCCGCATCAAGAAGATCAGCGG
>JAKFXJ010000098.1 GCA_021731425.1 Limnohabitans sp.
CCTCCAGAATCGGTTTAAAAATGGCCACGCCTGCGTTGTTGACCAGGGCATCGATGCGGCCAAATTTTTTCTCGACGCGAGCCATGGCGCGAGACACCTGCGCAGGCTTGGACACATCACAGGCAATGGCCAAGAAACTGGGGTTGTTGAAGCTGGCTTCTGTTTTTGCAAGCGTTGCCTTGTCGATGTCCAGGGCCGCAACGCGGTAACCGCGTTTCAAAAACGTATTGCAAATCTCCAAACCAATGCCGCGAGCGCCGCCCGTGACCACCACCACTGGGCTCATATGTTCAGTTTTTTTCATGTTGTCTTGGCCACTGCCCCTCGCCGAGGGGCAGTTTTCAGCCCTTCAGTTGACCATCACCAGCTTGCCCATGACGCTGCGCGAACCCATGAGGGTGTAGGCGGCTTTGAGTTCGTTCATGGGCATGGTACGGTCCAGCACGGGTTTGATCTTGCCTTGGCCGTACCACTGGGCCAGCTCGCCCATCATGGCAGCGTTGGCTTGTGGCTCGCGTCTGGCAAATTCGCCCCAAAACACACCCACCAGCGATGCGCCCTTGAGCAAGGGCAGGTTCAGTGGCAGCGAGGGGATGGGGCCGCCTGCAAAGCCCACCACCAAGTAGCGCCCGCGCCAAGCGATGGAGCGGAAGGCGGGCTCGGCCATTTCGCCGCCCACGGGGTCATACACCACGTCGGGGCCTTTGCCCTCGGTCAGGGTTTTCAGTGCCTCGCGCAGGTTTTGGGTGCTGTAGTTGATGGTGGCATCGGCGCCCAGTGTGGTGCAGAGGGCGCATTTTTCGTCGGTGGATGCCGCCGCAATGACTTTGGCCCCCATGGCTTTGGCAATCTGGATGGCCGCCGTGCCCACGCCGCCAGCGGCGCCGAGCACCAGCACGGTTTCACCCGCTTTGAGGGCGGCGCGGTCCACCAGCGCATGGTGCGAGGTGGCGTAGGTCATGATGAAGGCCGCACCATCGGTGGCCGGAAAACCGGCAGGCAAAGGCATGCACAGTTTGGCTGGTGCCAGGGTGTGGGTGCCAAAGCCGCCAGTGCCCGACAGGCAGGCCACGCTCTGCCCAACTTTAAGGTGCGTCACACCTTCGCCCACCGCTTGCACCTTGCCCGCGTATTCGGAGCCCGGCACAAAGGGCAACTCGGGCTTCATTTGGTATTTGTTTTGAACGATCAGCAGGTCGGGGAAATTCAGGCTGGCCGCTTCAATCTGGATGAGCACCTGGCCGGGCCCGGGTGTGGGGGTGGGCAGTTCTTTCCAGGTGAGGGCGTCTACGCCCGTGGGGTTCTCGCAAAGCCAAGCATGCATGCCGTGTCTCCAAATGAAATCAGGGGTCAAAAATGTTGATCTTAGGCAGTCAGGCGCTGCCCTTCATGTCCCCGTAGCGACCTTCTGCCCAGAGCCGCAGCATGACCCGGTTTTGCCCCCAAGGTGGATCTATCGGTGACGCCTGTCATGCGCCGACATCGCCCTACAATGGCCGATTGAACAACCGCTCACGTATGAAAATCCTGATCTCCAACGACGATGGCTTTCGGGCCGATGGCATCGTCGCCTTGCACGCGGCACTCCAGGCCATTGCCGATGTTGAAGTGGTGGCTCCAGAGCACAACAACAGCGCCAAATCCAATGCCTTGACCCTGCACACCCCGCTGTACGTCAACCGGGCCGAGAACGGGTTCCGCTATGTCAACGGCACACCCGCAGACTGTGTGCACATCGCCTTGACCGGCTTGCTCGGCTATCGCCCGGACTTGGTGATCTCGGGCATCAACAACGGCGCCAACATGGGCGACGACACCTTGTACTCGGGCACGGTGGGCGCGGCGATGGAGGGTTATTTGTTTGGCATTCCGGCCATCGCCGTGTCGCAAATCGACAAAGGCTGGGCGCACCTGGATGCTGCGGCCAGCACCGTCGCGCGCATGGTCCAGCAAATGATGGACCAGAGTTTGATCGGCACACGCCCCTGGTTGCTGAATGTGAACATCCCCAACTTGCCTTTGGATCAGATCAAGCCGCCCAAGGTGTGTCGCCTTGGGCGGCGGCATGCGGCCGAGCCGGTCATCACCCAGGTGGACCCCAGGGGCCAGACCATGTACTGGATTGGTGCAGCCGGTGCAGCCATGGACGACAGTGCAGGCACCGATTTCCATGCGGCAGACCTGGGGCATGTCGTTGTCACGCCTTTGAAGGTGGATTTGACCGAGCACGATCAACTGCAGGCCTGGAGCCAGACCTGCGCGCGGCTTTGGCAACAGGACGGGGCATGAAACCCAGGCCCAGTTTTCCCGCCAAACTGCCTCCTTCCGGGAGCCAGTCTGCGGCCACTTCAAGCCCGCAGCCGCTCCAAGCCAATCCACGCCCCGCAGCAGGGCAAGTGGCGCACAAAGCGCCGCCCAGCGCTGCACCGGGGCGGCTTGCAGCGGTGCCTGCCATGCCGGTGTCCAGCGGTCTGGGCTTGGACTCGAGCGCGGTGCGGGCCCGCATGGTGGCCAAATTGGCCGAGCAGGGCGTGCAGGACCCCTGGGTCTTGCAGGCCATGGGCCAGGTGGAGCGGCACCGTTTTGTCGAATCCGCCTTGGTGGGGCAAGCTTACGAGGACACCAGCTTGCCCATCGGTTTGGGGCAAACGATTTCCAAACCGAATGTGGTGGCCCGCATGATCGAGTTGCTGCGGCAAGATGCGCCAGGCAAGCTGGGGCGGGTGCTCGAAATTGGCACTGGCTGCGGCTACCAAGCGGCGGTGCTGAGCTGTGTGGCCTCAGAGGTTTACAGCATCGAGCGCCTGCGTGGCTTGCACGAAAAAGCAAAAAAAAACCTGCTGCCTTTTCGCTTGCCCAATGTGCACCTGATGCTGGGCGACGGCATGCTGGGCTTTCCCAAAGGGGCCCCTTACGCCGGGATCATTTCGGCGGCCGGTGGCGAGGACGTGCCCTCGGTCTGGTTGGAGCAATTGGCAGTTGGGGCCAGGCTGGTGGCCCCCACGGTCACCGCCTCGGGCCAGCAGGCCTTGGTGGTGATTCGCAAAACCGCCACGGGCTTTGACCGACAAGTCTTGGAGGCGGTTCACTTTGTGCCTCTAAAATCAGGGATTGCATGAAGGAATGGCACCGGATGATGTTTCGTGAAGTTTCCCGTTTTTGGCTCGCAGCTTTGGCACTGATGCTGGTGGCCGGGTGTACCTCTTCCCCGCGTGCGCCAGCACCGGTGGAAACACGCGGCTCCAGCCCCAAAGTGAGCGCCCCAGTCGCAGCAGTGCCTGCGGCCGAGGCGGTGAAGGTCATGCCGGGCGCAGAAAACGCGGGCAAGCCGGGCTACTACACCGTGCAACGCGGTGACACCTTGACCCGCATTGCCTTGGACCACGGGCAGACCTGGCGCGATCTGGTCAGTTGGAACAGCTTGGCTAACGCCAACTTGATCGAAGTGGGTCAGATCTTGCGTGTCGCACCTCCAGGCGCCACGGTAGAGGCCAGTGGCGTGGTGGTGCAGCCGATTGGGGGAACTGCCCCCGTGGCGACACCCGCCAAGCCAGCGCCAGCGCCCACAACCGCACCCTCTGCCAATGACGAGGGTTTGGGTTTTGCCTGGCCCGCCAGTGGCAGTGTGATCGCTGGGTTTGACGAGGCCAAAAACAAGGGCCTCGACATTGCCGGCAATGCTGGCGACCCGGTGTTGGCTGCCGCCGACGGCCAGGTGGTGTATGCCGGTGCGGGTTTGCGCGGTTATGGCAACCTCATCATCCTCAAGCACAACAACACCTTTTTGACGGCCTATGCCCACAACCAGGCCTTGCTGGTCAAAGAGGACCAGAAAGTGCGCAAGGGTCAGAAAATTGCCGAAATGGGCAAGACCGATGCTGACCGCGTCAAGCTGCATTTCGAGATCCGCCGTCAAGGCAAACCGGTGGATCCGGCCAGGTACCTCTCCGCGCGTTGAGGTGCAGGGCTGCGGCTCGAGCTTCACACGAAGCTGTGAAACAGTACGCTCGGCCCTCAAGACTGGCCTCACATCCTGAGACAATCAGGGCATGAGCGATCCAGACATTTCCCTATCCCAAGCCCACGCCGACGAACCCAGCCACTCCAGCGCCGACCTGCCCGAGGGCTGGCTGCGAGTCGGCTCCCTGGACATGGATGCCCAAGGCATCGCCCGCCGACCTGACGGCAAAGTTGTGTTCATCGAAGGCGCTTTGCCTTTCGAGTTGGTGTCGGTCAACGTGCACCGCAAAAAGAACAACTGGGAGCAGGGCACCGTCACCCAGATCCACCACGAATCCTCCCAACGCGTGCGGCCCGGTTGCCCCCATTTCGGCTTGCATGCAGGAGCCTGCGGCGGCTGCAAGATGCAGCACCTGGAAGCCTCGGCCCAGGTGGCCATCAAACAACGCGTGCTCGAAGACAACCTCTGGCACCTGGGCAAGGTCAAATCTGAAACCCTGCTGCGCTCGATCGAGGGGCCGACTTGGGGTTACCGCTACCGCGCCCGCCTGTCGGTGCGCTACGTGATCAAAAAAGGCGAAGTGCTGATCGGCTTCCACGAACGCAAAAGCCGCTACATCGCCGACATGAAGGTGTGCCCGGTCCTGCCGCCCCATGTCAGTCGCATGTTGCTGCCATTGCGCGCCCTGATTGGGCAGATGGAAGCTCGCGAAACCCTGCCCCAGCTGGAACTGGCTTGTGGTGACGAGGTCACGGCCCTGGTGCTGCGGCACCTGGAGCCCCTGAGCGAGGGGGACAAAGACCTGCTGCGGGGGTTT
>JAKFXJ010000330.1 GCA_021731425.1 Limnohabitans sp.
GCGTGCGGTGGATTTGACGGAACCTGAGGCCGGTGTGGCGGCCGGGATGACCGCTTGCGGTAAGGCTTCGGGCCGGGTTGCCGCCGGTTGACTGGGGCTGCTGGGCACTTGGCTGGTGGTGGGGCCAGGGCCGGGTTTGCTGCTGGGCGGGGTGCTGCAGCCGCCCAGCCAGCCCAGGCCCAAGGCGCTCAGGGCCAGCATGGCGCGTGACAAAAACGTGCGGTCTGGGCGCTTGTGCTGGGGTGCCTCTGGCATGGGTCGGGTCCTCTCCTTGGCATACTCGGTGTTCGGGCGTGATTGTGGCATTGGACACGGGCCTTGGCGAGCAACAAATTGACAAAGGGGTGCGTGTGTGAACTGGATGATGGCGGCGTTGGATCGGTTGGCCCATGAGGCCGCGGTGCGGGTGAGTGTGCAAGCCACCCAAGGCTCGGTGCCGCGTGGGCCCGGAACCCACATGTTGGTGTTTGCCCATGGCGAAGCCGGCACGATTGGTGGCGGGCATCTGGAATTTCAGGCGCTGGCCCATGCACGGCGGTTGCTGGCCGGGGAGTTGGTCCCCACCCACTTGCGCCAGGTGCTGGGTCCGAGTTTGGGGCAATGCTGTGGCGGGGTGGTTGAATTGACCATGGAGCGTGTGGACGAGGGCGACGTGGCACGTTTGCGCACCTTGTTGATGCCGCCGCGCACCCCGTTGGCACTGTTTGGTGGCGGCCATGTGGGCCGGGCGATTGTTAACACGCTGGCGCCTTTGCCCTTTGCGGTGCGCTGGATCGACAGCCGCGACGAGATTTTTCCAGACGATGTGCCTGTGGATGTCGATTGTGAACACTCCAACCCGGTGCAAGCGGCGGTGGCCGATTTGGCCCCGGGCAGCCGGGTGCTGATCATGAGCTTCAGCCATGCCGAAGACCTGGACATCGTGGTGGCTTGCCTCAAGCGCTTGCGTGCGCAGGACGATTTGCCCTTTGTGGGCCTGATCGGCAGTGCCACCAAATGGGCCACCTTTCGGCACCGCCTGGAAGACAGGGGTTTCACAGCCGAGGAGATCGCCCGCATCACCTGCCCGATTGGGGTGCCGGGCATTACCGGCAAAGAGCCCGAAGTCATTGCGGTGGCGGTGGCGGCACAACTCTTGCAAACCTTATGAATGTGGATGATGGTTTTCCCTAGGCGAACAGGCCCGGGGAATACTGGATTCAGAGGGTTAAACTGTATACACTTCGGTGCACTGGTCGCAGCGGCGCAAGTTCCTACGGGAACATGTTCGCGACCGAATACCCGCTCACAGGGCCCGCGGTGGTGAGCAGGTTGGAGAATCCTTCATGGAATCGTATTTTCTGGAATGGGCCAATTTGTTGCTGCGATGGGTGCATGTGATCACCGCCATCGCCTGGATTGGTTCCTCGTTCTACTTTGTCTTTCTGGACAACAACCTGCAAAAGCCCAACTCGCCCGACCTGCTCGAAAAAGGCGTGGGCGGCGCCATGTGGGCGGTGCACGGCGGTGGTTTTTACAACCCCCAAAAGTACATGGTGGCCCCTAAAAAGATCCACACCAAGCTGCACTGGTTCTATTGGGAAAGTTACTCCACCTGGCTGAGCGGCTTTGCACTGTTCACGGTGCTCTACCTTTACAACGCGGGCACCTTCCTGATCGATAAATCGCTCATGGACTGGACGCCTGTGATGGCCGGATCGGCCGCGGTCGGCATGCTGGTGGCTTTTTGGTTGGTGTACGACATCATTTGCCGCGTCTTCGGTTTCCGAAAAAATGGCGAGCTGATCGTGGCGGGCCTGATGATTGTGGTGGTGGCGTTTTGCTCTTGGCTGGCCAATGAGCTGTTTGCAGGCCGCGCCGCTTTCTTGTTGGTGGGCGCGATGATCGCCACGGCCATGAGCGCCAACGTGTTCTTCTGGATCATCCCTGGGCAACGAAAAGTGGTGGCGGCCATGACCAGCGGTGAGACGTATGACGCCAACGCCTTGGCCATCCACGGCAAGCGCGGCAAGCAGCGCAGCGTGCACAACACCTATTTCACGCTGCCTGTCATCTTTGCGATGCTGAGCAACCATTACAGCTTTTTGTACACACACGAGCAGCGCTGGGTGTTGCTGTTTGTGATGATGTTGGCCGGTGCCCTGATCCGCCAGTTCTTTGTGCAGCGCCACGGCTACCACTTGGGCCGCGCCGCCAACCCTTGGCCCTTTGCGGCTGTGGGTGTAGTGATGATTTTTGGCGTGATCATCGCCTTGCGTCCCGCCCCCCCCAAGGCATCTGCAGCACCTGCTTTGCCCGTGAGCTTTGCGCAAGTGCAAAGCCTGGTGAGCCAGCATTGCATCAGTTGCCACGGTGCACAGGTGCAGATGAAAAACGTGCGCTTGGACAGCCCCGAGCTGGTCAAGCAACACGCCCAAAACATCTACCAGCAGGTGGTGGTGACCAAACAAATGCCCATGGGTAACGCCACGGGACTGACTGAAGAAGACCGTGCCTTGTTCGGTCGTTGGTTTCAGGCGGGAGCGCGGCTGGACTGACGGCTGGCGGGGGCTGGGGCAGTCGCCAGTGTTACTGGCCATATGGTTGACCCTAATGGTATGACCTTGCAATGGGTATAAATTTTTGATTCAGCAGGCCCCTTTGGCCAGGCTGTTCAAATCAAAAAGGAGACACCCATGTTCAATCGCTCACGCCGTTCTTTGGTTGCCAGCGCCGTTGCTGGTTTGACTTTTTTGGCCGCAGCTGTGCCTGCTGTTGCTCAAAACTACCCCGTCCGACCGATCACCATGATCGTGCCTTGGGGTGCAGGCGGCGGCACAGATGCCGTGGCCCGCATTTTGGCCAGTTTGCTCGAAAAAGACCTTGGCCAACCCGTCACGGTGGTTAACCGCACCGGTGGTAGCGGTGTGGTGGGACATGCTGCGATCGCCTCTGCACCTGCTGATGGTTACACCATTGGCCTGGCCACGGTTGAAATTGGCATGATGCATTGGCAGGGCCTGACCCAGCTGACAGGTGCGTCTTACACCCCCATTGGTTTGGTCAATGCCGATCCGGCAGGCATTCAGGTGCGAGCAGATTCGCCCTACAAGAATGTGAACGATTTGCTGGCCGCCATCAAGGCCAACCCGGGCAAGTTCAAAGCTTCAGGTACGGGCCAAGGCGGTATCTGGCATTTGGCCATTGCTGGCTTGTTGCTTGACCAAAAAATCGATCCCGCAGCATTGCCTTGGGTGCCCAGCAATGGCGCTGCCCCAGGCCTGCAGGACATGGTGGCCGGTGGCGTGGAAGTGGCACCCGTCTCATTGCCCGAGGCGCGTTCACTGATCGATGCTGGCAAAGTCAGGAGCCTGGCCATCATGGATGCCAAACCATCGACGCTGTACCCCAATGTGCCCACCCTGAAGTCAGCCACAGGCAGCAACTGGACCATGGCGGCATGGCGCGGCGTGCTGGCGCCCAAAGGTTTGCCAGCGCCGATTCAAACCAAGTTGGCCGAAGCCGTGCGCAAGGCTGTGGCCAGCAAAGAGTACAACGACTTTATGACCAGCCGTGGTTTGGGCGTGATTTATGGCGGGCCGGATGACATGGCCAAGTTCATGGCCAAGTCGGATGCCGAAATGGGCGTGACCATGAAGGCTGTGGGCTTGGTCAAATAAGACGGCCCATGAAAATCAACGACGCTTTTTGGGGCGTCTTGCTCATGGCCCTGGGCGCTGCGGTGCTCTGGGCTGTGCGTGGTTACCCCAATATTCCAGGTCAGCCAGTCGGGCCCGCTTTGTTTCCAGGCTTGATTGCCATCGGCCTGTGTGCGGGCGGCGCTTTGTTGGTCTGGCAAGGCTGGCGTGACCATGCCCACGCGCCTTGGCTGGCTTGGGAAGATTGGGTTCGGTCGCCACGCCATGTTCGGGCCTTGGGCGTGTTGCTGGGCTCAGTTGTGTTCTATATCTTGGTGTCGGATAAGTTGGGGTTTTTGATCACGGCCATTTCGATGCTTTTGGCGCTGTTCAGATCCTTGCAAGTCGCATGGGGCCGATCGGTCTTTTGGGCGGTGGTGTCCACTTTGGTGGTTCACTTTGCTTTTTATAAATTGCTGCGCGTGCCCTTGCCCTGGGGCATTTTGACGCCGTTTGCCTGGTGACAAGCTTGCCCACTTTTAACCCGGTGACGTTGACCGTCTGAGGAGCCTTACCCCATGTGGACCGCCGTTGGCCAAGCTTTTTCGATGGTGTTTGAGCCCTACACCTTGATGGTGATGGTGCTCGCCTCTTTGTATGGCTTGTTTGTGGGGTCGGTGCCGGGCTTGACCGCCACGATGGCCACGGCTTTGCTCGTGCCGGTGACCTTCTTCATGCCGCCGATTCCGGCGGTGGCGGCCATGGTCACGGCCACTGCGATGGCCATCTTTTCAGGTGACATTCCGGGCTGTTTGCTGCGCATACCCGGCACGCCCGCCTCAGCGGCTTACACCGACGAGGCGTATGCCATGACGCGCAAGGGGCAAGCTGAGAAAGCGCTGGGTGCGGGCCTTGTTTTTTCCGCTGTGGGGGGGCTGTTTGGCACGGTGGTGCTGATCGTCGCTGCGCCTGCCTTGGCCGACTTTGCGCTGAATTTCAGTTCCTTCGAATACTTCTGGCTGGTGCTGTTGGGTCTGACTTGCGCGGTCTTCATCTCCACCGGTTCTGCGGTCAAGGGGCTGATGATGTTGTTCCTGGGCTTGTTGGTGGCGTGTGTAGGCTTGGGCAACCCGGCCGG
>JAKFXJ010000328.1 GCA_021731425.1 Limnohabitans sp.
GGTCGGTGCACCTCGCGGCCTTGGGTGAGCGTGACCACGCCAAAGCCGTTGCCTTGGCGCTCGCATTCGCCAATCATCTGCAGGTAGCGCAGCTCAAACAATTGCAGAGGCAACAAAGCGCCCGGGAACAGCACGGTGCCCAGCGGGAACAGCGGCAATTCGGTCAGGGCTTGCTGGGAAGGGGTGTCGCGATCGGGCATCTGGGTATCATCGCACGAGCAGGAGAAAAACGATGTTGTTCCAGATGGTGAGCTTGGTGTTGGATGTGGTGGCGGGCCTGGTCGCAGGCACTTGTTTGTTGCGTTTTTTGATGCAATGGCAGCGCATTTCTTTCCACCAGCCTTTGGGCCAGTTTGTGTTTGCGGTCACCGACTGGTTGGTTTTGCCGCTGCGCCGGGCGATCCCGCCATGGTCGGCCTGGGATTTGTCGAGTCTGGTGGGGGCCTTCCTCATCAAGCTGGTGCAGTACACCTTGTTGTGGCTGGTCGCGGGCGGGCAGGGGGCATTGGCCTTGCTGCCACTGGTCAGTCTGGTGGGCATGGCCCAGCTGGTGGTGTCGGCCTTGAGTGCGTTGGTGCTGGTGTTGGCGGTGATGTCCTGGGTCAACCCCGGCTCATCCATGTACTACAGCCTGGCGGCTCGTTTGAGTCAGCCCTTTTTGAAGCCTTTTCAGCGGGTGGTGCCCTTGATTGGAGGTGTAGATTTGTCACCCATCGCCTTGCTGGTGGTCTTGCAGTTGATCGGCATGGTGTTGGCCTCGCTGCAAATGGGCTGGATGCACTGAGCCGTTGAAAGCTTTTCACCAACAAAAAGGCCCTCCAAAGAGGGCCTTTGTTTTTGGGGTGTCGGTAGACTCAGCTGACCGCGTCTGCGGGCTGGCGCTGGAGCATGGCCAGTGTGCTGGCGATGGTTTTGCGCAGTTCGCGGCGGTCGCAGATGAAGTCGACCGCCCCTTTGGTTTGCAAAAATTCGGCACGCTGGAAGCCCTCAGGCAAGGTCACGCGCACGGTGCTTTCGATCACGCGGGGGCCCGCAAAACCGATCAGGGCTTTGGGCTCGGCAATGACCACGTCACCCAAGAAGGCAAAACCGGCCGACACGCCACCCATGGTCGGGTCGGTCAGCACGCTGATGTAGGGCAGGCCCTTCTTGGCCAAACGGGTTAAGGCGGCGTTGGTCTTGGCCATTTGCATGAGCGAGAGCAAGCCCTCTTGCATGCGGGCACCGCCCGTGGCGGTGAAACACACAAACGGTACTTTTTGCGCGATGGCGGTTTCCACGCCGCGCACAAAACGCTCGCCCACGACCGAACCCATGGAGCCGCCCATGAAGTCAAATTCGAAGCAGGCGACGACCAGGTTGATGCTGTGCACCGCACCACCCATGACCACCAGGGCATCGGTCTCACCCGTGTTGTCCATGGCCTCTTTCAGGCGCTCGGGGTATTTGCGGCTGTCTTTGAACTTGAGCGGGTCCACCGGCACCACTTCTTGTCCGATTTCGTAGCGGCCTTCACCGTCCAAAAAGGCGTTCAGGCGGGCGCGGGCACCGATGCGCAGGTGGTGCGAGCAGCCGGGGCAAACGTTCTGGTTTTCTTCCAGGTCGGTTTTGTAGAGCACCGTTTCGCAGCTGGGGCATTTGACCCACAAGCCCTCGGGCACCGTGCGTCGATCGGCCGGGTCGGTGTGCTGGATCTTGGGGGGGAGCAGTTTTTCAAGCCAACTCATGAGGGTTTCTCCTTGTGCGGCAAATTATCGTTGAAACGGGCTGGGGCTCATTTCACATGGCGAAGGTGGCGAGGGCCTGATTCCGGCAGCCGGGGCAGGCCCTGACGCTCAGGCGTCCAGCGCTTGCCGGATGCCCGAGAGGAATTCGCGGGCCACGTCGTTGATGCCGTCAGCAGGCGCGGCATCGATCAGCTGGATCAGGCGCGAGCCGATCACCACCGCATCGGCTACCTTGCTGATCGCCTTGGCGGTTTCTGCGTCGCGGATGCCAAAGCCCACGCCGACCGGCACACTGACGTGTTGGCGGATGCGCGGCAGCATGGCTTCGACCGCATCGGTGTCGAGCGTGCCCGAACCCGTCACGCCTTTGAGGGACACATAATACACATAGCCGCTGGCCACTTGGGCCACCTGCTGCATGCGTTCGTCGGTGCTGGTGGGGGCCAGCAAAAAGATCAGGTCCATGCTGTGGGCACGCAGCTTGGCGGCAAATTCCACGCATTCTTCGGGCGGGTAGTCCACGATCAGCACGCCGTCCACACCGGCTGCCGATGCGTCGCGGATGAAGCTGTCAGCGCCGTGTTTTTGGTCGTAGCGCTCCACCGGGTTGGCGTAACCCATCAGCACCACCGGGGTGGTGGTGTTGGTTTCGCGGAATTCGCGCACCATGGCCAGCACCTGCAAGGTGCCAATGCCCAAAGCCAAGGCTTTGTCGCCTGCTTTTTGGATGACCGGGCCGTCGGCTGAGGGGTCGGAAAACGGCACCCCCAGCTCGATGATGTCGGCCCCGGCTTCGGCCATGGCATGCATCAGGGGCACGGTGGTGGTTTTTTGGGGGAAGCCCGCCGTGACATACGGAATCAGGGCTTTGCGGCCCTGGGATTTCAGGGCGGAGAGGGTGGCGTCGATGCGGCTCATGCGGGGCTCTTACTTCACAAAGTTCACGGGCTGCTCGCCACCTTTGACCGATTGGCCTTGGCAGCTGGGGCGGCAATAAAAATCAGCGTTCGACAAATCGGCCACGGTGCCGATGTCTTTGTCGCCACGGCCGGACATGTTGACCAGAATGCTTTGGTCTGGGCGCATGGTTTTGGCCAATTTCATGGCGTAGGCCACGGCGTGGCTCGATTCGAGGGCGGGGATGATGCCCTCGGTGCGGCACAGGTAGTGGAAGGCTTCGAGCGCTTCCTTGTCGGTGATTCCCACGTATTCAGCGCGGCCGATGTCTTTGAGGAAGGCATGCTCGGGGCCGACGCCGGGGTAGTCCAAGCCCGCGCTCACACTGTGCGTCTCGGTGATTTGGCCGTTTTCGTCTTGCAGGATGTAAGTGCGGTTGCCGTGCAGCACGCCAGGCGTGCCCAGTTGCAAAGATGCCGAGTGCTTGCCCGTGTCCAGACCTTCGCCTGCAGCTTCCACGCCGATCAATCGGGTTTTGTCGTGCTGGATGTAGGGGTAGAAGATGCCCATGGCATTGCTGCCACCACCCACGCAGGCGAGTACAGCGTCGGGTTGCTGCTCGGCCATTTGAAGCGTTTTGAACATCTCAGGCATTTGGGTGAGGCACTCCTCGCCAATCACGCTTTGGAAGTCCCGCACCATCATGGGGTAGGGGTGAGGCCCTGCCACGGTGCCGATGATGTAGAAAGTGTTGTCCACATTGGCCACCCAGTCGCGCATGGCTTCGTTCAGGGCGTCTTTGAGTGTTTTGCTGCCGGACTCCACAGGCACCACGGTCGCGCCCAAGAGTTTCATGCGGTAAACATTGGGGCTTTGGCGTTTGACGTCTTCAGCGCCCATGTACACCACACACTCCAGGCCGTAACGGGCACAGATGGTGGCGGTGGCCACGCCGTGCTGGCCAGCGCCCGTCTCGGCAATGATGCGCGGCTTGCCCATGCGCTTGGCGAGCATGGCCTGGCCGATGGTGTTGTTGATCTTGTGGGCGCCTGTGTGGTTCAGGTCTTCGCGTTTGAGGAAGATTTGTGCGCCGCCCATCTCGCGGCTCATGCGGGCCGCGTGGTAAACGGGCGAGGGGCGGCCCACGAAGTGCGCCAACTCGGATTTGAATTCGGCGATGAAGGCCGGGTCGTGCTGGTACTGGGCGTAGGCGGCTTTGAGCTCGTTGATGGCGTGGGTCAGGGTTTCGCTGACGAAACTGCCGCCATAAATGCCGAAATGGCCTTTGAGGTCGGGTTGTTGGTAATCGAACATGGTGATGGCCTTCGTTGGGGCGGGGCCGCTCGGTGCTTGCAGGGCTGAGCGCTGCAGATTGAGCCGAGGCGTGCCCGTGGACTGATTTAAAGGGGAGAAGGATTGTCTGCGTTGCGCACCGCTTGGACAAACAGCCGCATTTTGTCGGCATCTTTGAGGCCCTTGCCTGCTTCGATGCCGGAGCTCACGTCAATGGCCAGTGACAGGCCGTGCGTGCGCAGTGCCCGAATGCCATCGCCCACGTTTGCAGGTGTGAGTCCACCAGACAAAACGAGGTGAGCATTGACGTTTGGTGGCAGGAGTGACCAATGGAATGTTTTTCCGCCGCCGCCGTATCCGTCGACATGGGCGTCGAGCAAGAGGGCTTGGGCTGCATGATGAAGGTGTGCAAATTCTAGCAAGTCGAAGTCATGGACCTCGGACAGGGGGATTCGGGCAGCTTTGAGGTGGGGGCGGCCTGTGCGCCGCGA
Source organism: Limnohabitans sp. (assembly GCA_021731425.1). Classification (GTDB taxonomy): domain Bacteria; phylum Pseudomonadota; class Gammaproteobacteria; order Burkholderiales; family Burkholderiaceae_C; genus Limnohabitans_A. Next base: position 4,409 of record JAKFXJ010000328.1, read on the forward strand.
CATGTCTTGGCAGAAGTCGGCCGATTCGTCGCCATGAAACTGCAGCAATGCACCGGGTACGGCTGCGCAGGCGGCCTCGATGCGCTCAGGCGTTTCGTTGACGAAGAGCAGCACGGGTGTCACAAAAGCGGGCATGAGCTGGGCCAGCTCGGCAGCGCGTTCGATGCTCACGCTGCGGGGGCTGGGCGGGTAGAGCACAAAACCGATGGCGTCGGCACCTAAGGCGCAGGCGGCCAACACATCGGCCTCGCGGGTGAAGCCACACATTTTGATGCGGGTGCGTTGCTGCGGGGTGGGGCTGATCAGCGTCATGGCAACCAATCAAAAGC
>JAKFXJ010000376.1 GCA_021731425.1 Limnohabitans sp.
GCATTGGCCCAGTGCGCAGTGTCTGAGGGCCGCTCAGTTGCAAGTCCAGTGTGCCCGACAGACTGATCAGAAAAAACAGGTGCAGCACCCCCACCAGCGCCCCCCAACGCAGCAAGCTGCGTGTGCTCGGCCGCCCTGTCAGCGATGCAGCTGGCGGCGGCTTGGGGTGAGTGGGCGGGACCGAGCTCATGGGTTCAAAAATTGTGGGTCAAGGACGTGAGCATGAGCGTGATCACGAGCGTTGAGAAAAGCCGTGCGTGAAAATTCGAATGGCTCCTGCTCAGGCCGAGCGCCATCCGAGGTCGGCTGACAATTGCTGGGCAAATGTCCGCAGGGCCTGGGCCATTGGGCCTTGCCAGTCGGCATCGAAGGTGGCCGAAGACCCCAGCGACACCACGCCCAAGGCCAGATGTCCCCCTGCATCGAACACGGGCGCACACAGTCCTGAAATGCCCGGCAGCAGCACGTTGACCACGCGGCCCAGGCCTTGTGCACGGGTTTCGCTCAGCAAGGCTTGCACCTGCGCGGGAGTGGACGGCAAATCACTGCGCCCCAATTTGCGGGCAAGGGCCAGCTCGGCATCGAGCATGGGCCGGGCCTTGTCGGCCGCACCGCCGTGGCCAATGAAGGCGGCAAAGCACCGGCCCGTGGCCGATGACAACAGCGGCATCACATCGCCCAGGCGCAAACTCACCGGCATGGCCAGTGGTGTTTCCTGCCAGTGCACCAGAGTCGGGCCTCGGTTGCCCCAAACGGCCAGGGCCAGGGTGTGGCCGGTCTGGTCCATCAAAGCAGGCAAACGCTCTCGCGCCAGCTTGACCGCATCGAGCCGGGACAAGGTAGCCAAACCCAGGCGCAAGGTGGCGGGGCCGAGTTCGTAGCGGGTGTTGGCGTCTTGCACCACCAGATTCAGACGCTGAAAGCTCACCAGGTAGCGGTGGGCCTTGGCCGCGCTCATGCCGGCTGCGCTGGCCAGATCGCGCAACATCAAGGGCCCAGGGGCTTGCGCCAGCACATCCAGCAGGGCAAAACCCACCTCCACCGACTGGATCCCGGCGCGCTCTTTGTCCCCTTCAGGGGGGGTATTCATGGTGCTGTCGTTGGCCATATGCTCTAGAATCAGGTTTCGATTAGTTAAACGAGTTTAACAATGCGTAATTCAATGCGCCATTCACCCGTGGTGTCCACGGCGGTGAAGGGGGTACAAAACGGGCAAACATCATGAAATTGGCGACCTACAAAGACGGCTCACGCGACGGACAACTGGTGGTGGTCTCGCGCGACCTGAGCACCGCTCATTATGCGACCGGCATCGCCAGCAAACTCCAGCAAGTGCTGGACGACTGGAACTTTCTGGCCCCTCAGTTGGAAGACCTGTACACGACGTTGAACCAAGGCAAAGCACGCCACGCTTTTACGTTTGACCCGGCCCAATGCATGGCCCCGCTGCCCCGCGCTTACCAGTGGGCCGATGGCTCGGCCTACATCAACCATGTGGAGTTGGTCCGTGCGGCGCGCAACTCCGAAGTGCCCAGCAGCTTCTACACCGACCCTCTGATGTACCAAGGCGGCAGCGATGACTTCATCGGCCCTTGCGATCCGGTGGTCTGCGCCAGCGAGGCCTTTGGCATCGACTATGAAGCTGAGATCGCCGTCATCACCGGCGACGTGCCCATGCAAACCAGCGCCGACGACGCCATCGAGGGGGTGCGCCTCGTCATGCTGGCCAACGACGTGAGCCTGCGCAACCTGATCCCGAACGAGCTGGCCAAAGGCTTTGGCTTTTTCCAGAGCAAACCCGCCACCGCCTTCAGCCCTGTCGCCATCACACCCGACGAACTGGGCGACGCCTGGCAAGGCGGTCGCGTGCACCTGACGCTGCAGTCCACTTGGAACGGCCGCAAAGTCGGCATGTGTGAGGCTGGCCCCGAGATGACCTTCCACTTCGGCCAGCTCATCGCCCACATTTGCAAAACCCGCAACGTGCGTGCCGGCTCCGTGGTGGGCAGCGGTACCGTGAGCAACAAAAGCGTCGACGTGAACGGCAAACCCGAGTGGCCAAAAGGCTACAGCTGCATCGCCGAAAAACGCGCCATCGAAACCATCCTGGACGGTAAACCCAGCACCGAGTTCATGAAGTACGGCGACACCATCCGCATCGAGATGAAGGGCCAAAACGGCGAAAGCTTGTTTGGCGCGATCGAGCAGGAAATCGTGCCGTTGGCTGGCTGAAAGCCGCACCGTTCATGACACCCTGTGGGCACCCAACCTTCTGCGGTGGCCGGGGTGACGCTCTTCAACCCCCGAGGGGCCAGATAGGTCCGATCAGTAGCCTTGGAACAAAAAATCCATTGCGGCGGTGATCTGGTCTTGGGCTTGGGCGAGCGAAGTCACCCGCGACTTCAGCACCCGCAGTGGAACCGCGCCCATTTTGGGTGTTTCCAGCAGGTAAGGCTCACCGTCGATGGTGAAAACAGGTGTCAGTTGCGTTGACAACTTGACCTTTGGGAAATGCTTGAGGCTGCGCAAGGGAATCACCATTCGGCTGTCCAAACCATTGAGCAAATCGCTTTGCACATCGAGCAAGTAAGGGGTGGTGGCTGCATGGCTGCCAGGGTTGGCATAAACGTCAAAACGCGCCATCAGAAACTTCTCCACTCATCCAGCGGCAGGCCTTCCGCCTCGATGGTTGCGTTGTAAGCCGATATGAAATCTGCGTGATCCTCGCGCCATTTGCGCTCCTGCTCGCTGCGCACCACTTCACGCAGGTGGCTGTCGCAGACTTGGGAAATGTTGATGGCGAGGTGCTTTGCGGCCTCCAGCACATCGTTGCTCAGGCTGAGGTTGATGGCGCGCTTGCCGGATGCGCCGGTGCGCACGCGGGGGGCTGTGTGGGTGGCTGGCATAGTGATCTCCATGCGCATGAAAATGTGCGCATATTTTAACCCGCATGTTTGTTGGGGGCACGGGTGGGCGACAAAGATGTATTGGCTTACACAGCGCATGAGGCGTAAAAAAGCCATTTGCGCATGGATTGTGATGTATCTACAATGTAGACACAAAACAGGAGAGTGTCATGGAAGCTGTGATTCGCAAATGGGGCAACAGCCCTGCATTGCGCCTGCCCGGCGCAGTCATGAAGTCGGCCGCGTTCGACCTGGAGCAGCACGTCATCATCACGGCAACTAAAGGACGCATCGTCATCGAGCCCGCCACCCAGCCCGAATACAAACTGGAAGACTTGTTGGCAGCCATGACCGAAGATAACGCTCATGACGCTGTGGACTTTGGCGGGCCAGTTGGGCAGGAAGCCCTCTGATGGTCACCAGAGTCTATGTGCCAGAGGCCGGTGACATCGTCTGGCTGGCATTTGATCCACAAGCCGGACACGAGCAGGCAGGCCACCGCCCCGCCTTGGTGCTAAGCCCTGCGGCATACAACGGCAAAAAAGGCTTGATGGTCTGCTGTCCGCTGTCCACCCAAATCAAAGGCTACCCCTTTGAAGTACAGACCTTGATCGGCGGCAAGCAGGGTGTTGTGTTGTCGGATCAGGTCAAGTCACTGGACTGGCGCGTTCGTCAAGCCAAAAAGAAAGGCGCGGTGCCCGAAGAAGTGCTTCAGGATGTACGCGCCAAGATCAAGGCTTTGCTGCAAATCGGCTGAATCAACCCAGCTTCTTCATCAACAAAGCATTCACCTGCCCCGGATTGGCCTTGCCCTTGCTGGCCTTCATGATCGGGCCGACCAAGCCGTTCAGCGCCTTGGCATTGCCCGCCTTGAACTCTTCCACGTTCTTGGGGTTGGCGGCCAGCACTTCGTCGATGATTTTTTCCAGCTCACCGGTGTCGTTCATCTGCTTGAGGCCTTTGGCTTCGATGATGGCGTCGACTTCGCCCTCGCCGTTCCACAAGCCTTCAAACACCTGACGCGCTGCGTTGTTGCTGATGGTGTTGTCGCTGATGCGGCCGATGAGTGCCGCCAATTGGTCCGCGCTGACGGGCGATTGCTCGATGCTGAGTTCGCTGGCGTTCAAGCGGCGTGAGACTTCGCCCATGATCCAGTTGCTGGCCAGTTTGGCTTGGCCGCAGGCTTTGGCCGTGGCTTCAAAGTAGGCGGCGACCGCCTTGTTTTGCGTCAGTTGTGTGGCGTCGTATTCGGGCAGCGCGTAGTCTTTGACGAAGCGCTCGGCCATCACCCGGGGCAGCTCGGCCATCTCGCCCTTCACACGCTGGACCCAGTCGCGGCCGATCACCAGCGGGGGCAGGTCCGGGTCCGGGAAGTAGCGGTAGTCGGCCGCGTCTTCCTTGGTGCGCATGGCGCGGGTCTCGCCCGTGTCGGGGTCGAATAGCACAGTGGCTTGCTGGATGGCGATGCCGTCTTCGATCTGGTCGATCTGCCAACGCACTTCGTAGTCAATCGCCTGCTGCATGAACTTGAAGCTGTTCAGGTTCTTGATCTCGCGGCGGGTACCCAAAGGGCCACCGGGCTTGCGCACCGACACGTTGGCGTCGCAACGGAACGAGCCCTCTTGCATGTTGCCGTCGCAGATGCCGATCCAGGTGACGATTTTGTGCAGTTCTTTGGCGTAAGCCACGGCTTCTTCGCTGCTGCGCATGTCGGGCTGGGTCACGATTTCCAGCAGGGGTGTGCCCGCGCGGTTCAGGTCGATGCCGCTTTGACCAATGAAGTCTTCGTGCAGCGATTTGCCCGCGTCTTCTTCCAGGTGGGCGCGCT
>JAKFXJ010000278.1 GCA_021731425.1 Limnohabitans sp.
CAGCCAGGCGCAAGCCCAGCACGGGTCAGCCACAAGCCCGTGATCACGGCATGGCCACGTCCGTGCCCTTGTCGCGGCAGCTGCAAGCCACGGCAGCGGTGGTTCAAGCGGTGCGGGCCGGGCGCTCGTTGACCACTGAACTGGCCAGCGTGTCCCCCGAGCTGCGCCCGGGCGTTCAAGCCCTGACTTTTCAGGTGATGCGGCAACTGGGCCGCGCCATGGCCCTGCGCGAGCGTTTGGCCAGCAAGGCACCGCCTCCTGCGGCCGACGCCTTGTTGTGCACAGCCCTGGCCCTGAGCTGGCAGGGTGAAGGCGCGCCTTACCCGGTGCACACCCTGGTCAACCAAGCCGTTGAGGCGGCAAGGCAACAAAGACAGACCGCGGCCCAAAGTGGCTTCATCAACGCGTGTTTGCGCCGATTCTTGCGCGAGCGCGAGGACTTGGTGGCCGAAACGGACAGCGACCCACAGGCGCGCTGGAACCACCCGCGCTGGTGGGTGGCGCGTGTGCAGGACGAATACCCAGAGGACTGGCAACAATTGCTGGACATGGCGCAACAAGCAGCCCCCATGAGCCTGCGTGTGGACACCCGTCACCACAGTGTGGCCGCATACCAAGCGCAGCTGCAGGCTCTGGGCTTGGGCGCCAAGGCCGTGGGCGCGTCGGGTTTGCAACTTGAGAGTGCGGTGCCCGTGCACCAGTTGCCCGGATTTGATCTGGGCCATGTGTCGGTACAAGATGCCGCGGCGCAAGTGGCGGCCCCTTTGTTGCTGCAGGGCCTTGATGAGGATCGGCCCTGGCGTATTCTGGATGCCTGCGCGGCCCCGGGGGGTAAAACAGGGCACCTGCTGGCCTGCTACCCCCAGGCACAGGTTTTGGCGCTGGATGTGGACGCCATGCGGTGCCAACGCATCGAAGACAACTTGAAGCGCTTGGGCGCACAGGCTCAGGCCCGTGCCCAAGTGCGCGCTGCCGATGCCGCCCAACCTGCAAAGTGGTGGGACGGTGTGGCATTTGACGCGATCTTGCTGGACGCACCTTGCACCGCTTCCGGCATCGTGCGCAGACACCCCGATGTGCGCTGGCTGCGCCGCCCTGGCGACAGCGCACAACTGGCCCAAACTCAGGCCAAGCTGCTGAAGGCGCTGTGGCCCTTGCTGGCCCCGGGTGGTCGCTTGCTGTACTGCACTTGCTCGGTTTTCCGCTCGGAGGGAGAAGACACCGTGCAAGCGTTTCTTCAGCGCAACACCCAGGCACGATTGCTGCCCTCACCCGGTCATTTGATACCCGGCAAAATACCCACAGGCCTTCCTCTCAAGCACAATGCATTGGGTGAACATGACGGTTTTTATTACGCACTGCTGGAGAAGGATCGGGATTGAGCTAGGTGCTTGGTTGGCCCGGGCTTTGCTCATGGCCATGCTGTGTCTTGGCAGTGCATGGGCTCAAACCTCCAGTGTGGAGCTCACCGAGCTCATGCCGGTGCGCAAAGACAATGCCCTGCTGCTCAATGCCCAGCTCAAACTGGAGTTGGGCCCGGCCGTGGAAGACGCCCTCATCAAAGGCCTGGCGGTGCACTTCGTGGTCGAAGCCGAGGTGTTGCGCGAGCGCTGGTACTGGACCGACAAAAAAACCGGCGCGGCCAGCCGTTATTACCGCTTGGCTTTTCAGCCCTTGACTCGCCGCTGGCGCCTGAACGTCTCCAGCGAGCCGATTTCTGGCACAGGCCTGGCGGGCAGCATTTCTCAGAATTTCGAAACCCTGGCCGAGGCCCTGAGCGTGATCCGTCGGCAATCGGCCTGGAAAATCGCAGACGCCCAGAGCCTGGACCCCGATGCTCGACAACGCCTGCGTTACGAATTCAAGCTCGATGTCACCCAATTGCCACGCCCTTTCCAAATTGCGGCGGGTAACCAGGCCGACTGGAACCTGCAGGTGATCAAGACCTTGCGCCTGAGCGAAGAGTTGGTGCGCTGACATGGCCTGGCTCAAAGCAACCCGCGCACCCTTGACCGAGAGGCCCTCCCGGACCAGCCGCTGGTTGATGCTGGTGGGCGCCCTGAGCGTGGCGGCGATTGGCATTGGCTTGCTGGTGCTCATGACGCAGGCCACAGGCAACCGGGAGCGCTACAACCAGAACTACGAATGGCTGGTGCTCATCAACGCGGTGGTGGCCAGTGGATTGTTGATCACCATCTTGTGGGGCATGGTGCGCTTGTTGCGCAGCTTGTACAAAGGTCAATTCGGTTCACGCTTGCTGGTCAAGCTCGCCGGCATTTTTGCCCTGGTGGGGGTCATCCCGGGCTTGCTCATTTATGTGGTGTCTTACCAGTTCGTCTCGCGCTCGATCGAAAGCTGGTTTGACGTGAAAGTGGAGGCGGCCCTGGTGGCAGGTCTCAACCTGGGGCGGGCCACCTTGGACACGCTCAGCGAAGACCTGAACAAGCAAGGCCGTGCCGCCGCCGCCAACTGGGCAGAAGCCAGCGAGCTGAACCCAGCCCTCGCCGCCGAAAAAATCCGCACCCAATTGGGCGCCAGCGATGTGGCCATCTGGAGCTTGGGGGGGCAAATGGTGGCCAGCGCTGGCCCTTCGCGCTTTCAACTCAGGGCTGACCGCCCCACGCCCCAGCAACTGCGGGAGGCCCGTCAAAACGGCAGTCTGGCCTGGGTGGAGGGACTGGACGAAGCCATCCCCGGTGGTGACAAGGGCCGAATCAAGGTCTTGGTGCTGTTTCCGCAATGGAGCCTGGCCCTGAGCGAAGACAGGCGTTTGCTGATGGTGACCCAGGAGCTGCCCCCCACGCTGGTCAACAACGCGCTGGAGGTGCAATCCGCCTACCGCGAATACCAAGAGCGGGCCCTGGCCCGTGATGGCCTGCGGCGCATGTACATCGGCACCCTCACACTGAGCCTTTTCCTGGCCGTACTGGGGGCGATCTTGCTGGCCGTCTTGCTGGGCAACCAACTGGCTCGTCCCCTGCTGCTGTTGGCCCACGGCATGCGCCAGGTGGCGGCGGGAGACTTGCGGCCCAAACTGGCACTGCAAGGCAAAGACGAGTTGGGCGGTCTGACCCGCTCTTTTGCGGACATGACGCAGCAACTCGCCGATGCCCGTGCCAACGGCGAGCGCAGCCTGAGTCAGCTCGACCAAGCCAGAAGCAAGCTGCAAACCATCCTGGACAACCTGACAGCCGGGGTTATGGTGCTGGATGCACAAGGCACCATCGCGTCGGCCAACCCCGGGGCCACGCGCATCTTGCGGGTACCGGTCAGTGCGCACGAAGGCCAGGGCCTGCAAGGCTTGCCGGGCTTGCAGGCTTTTGCGCAAGAGGTGGACGCGCAATTCAAGGCCTTGCATGCCGGCAACGACGTGCGCGAGTTGGACCACTGGCAAAAATCATTCGACATCCATGCAGCGGGTCAGGGCTTGAGCCAAACCGGCGTGACCTTGCTCGCACGCGGGGCCGTCTTGCCCGATGGGATGCGTTTGTTGGTGTTCGACGATATCTCTGAAATCGTCTCAGCTGAACGCGCCCAGGCCTGGGGTGAAGTGGCCCGCAGGCTGGCACACGAAATCAAGAACCCGCTCACGCCCATTCAGTTGTCGGCCGAGCGGCTGGAAAGGCGCTTGATTGGCAAACTGGAAGCGCAAGACGACGCGGTGTTGGCCAAATCGGTCAAGACCATCGTGGATCAGGTGGAGGCCATGAAGAGGCTGGTCAATGAATTTCGCGACTACGCCCGTTTGCCATCGGCCGAACTCAAGCCCCTGCAACTCAATGCGCTGGTCAGTGACGTGTTGGCCCTGTATGCCAGCGAGCCGCACGACCGCGTGGCGCGTGCCAAAGTGGTCGCTGAGCTGGATGCCGCTTGCCCCCTGATCTTGGGAGACGAGCAGCAATTGCGTCAGGTCATCCACAACCTTTTGCAAAACGCACAAGACGCCTGCGAGGTGCGTGGCCAAGGCCTGGCCAATGCCCGAGTGCAGCTGCGAACCGAGTGGCGTGCGCATCGCCAACGGGTGCGTTTGACGGTGACCGACACCGGCCCTGGCTTTGCCCCACATATCTTGCAACGGGCCTTCGAACCGTACGTCACCACCAAGGCCAAAGGCACCGGACTGGGTTTGGCAGTAGTTAAAAAAATAGCCGACGAACACGGCGCGCGCATCGACATGGCCAACGTGCAAGAGGGCGACAACATTCAGGGTGCGCAAGTCTCGTTATCATTCGCAGTAGCGCAAACCGCACAGGGGCTGGAACAGCCCCCTTCATGAACAGAGACAAAACAGGCATATGGCAAATATTTTGGTGGTGGACGACGAGCTGGGCATACGCGACCTGCTCTCAGAAATCCTCTTTGACGAGGGGCACCAGGTGGAGCTTGCTGAAAACGCCGCGCAAGCACGCGAGGCTCGCCAGAACATGCGGCCTGACCTGGTGCTGTTGGACATCTGGATGCCCGACACCGACGGCGTGAGCCTGCTCAAGGAATGGGCTGCCAGCGGACTGCTCAACATGCCCGTGATCATGATGAGCGGCCACGCCACCATCGACACCGCAGTGGATGCCGTCAAGATCGGCGCACACGCCTTTCTTGAAAAGCCCATCACCTTGCAAAAACTGCTCAAGGCCGTCGAGCAAGGCTTGGCCCGTGACCAAGTTCAGCAGGCCATGTTGGCCGCCAGCCCGCCCCCGCCCCCCAGTGTGTTGTCCATGGGCCATGGACAAC
>JAKFXJ010000179.1 GCA_021731425.1 Limnohabitans sp.
GCAGCTAGGTTGTGTGAGGCCACACAGCGCTTGATCCGGCCCAGGGTCTGGGGGGCATGTGGCGGCAGCCACGGGGAAGGCCGCTTTGACTAAAATGAAATCTATATGCATCTTTTCAAGCGGACCTCCCCTCGATCCTTGAAGAACACACTTCGGTTGCTTGTGTGGACTTGGGCCGCTTGTGCCATGGGGGCTTGGGCCCAGGCCCCGGTGGTGGCGCAAGCCTCCGCTCCCAGTGTGGTGTTGGTCTTGGCGGGAGGCGGTGCCAAGGGATTTGCCCATTTGGCGGTGCTGCGGCAACTCGAACAGGACCGCATTCCGATTGCCCGCATTGTAGGCACCAGCATGGGGGCGGTGATTGGTGGCTTGTATGCCAGTGGCATGAGCACCGCAGACATTGAACGCACCTTGAGTCAGTTGGACCCCTCCAAGGTGGCCCTTGATCAGATCGATCGCCGGGAATTGCCTTCACGCACACGCGCCTACCAAGAAAAATACCCGGTGGATCTGGAGTTCGGCATCAAAAACGGCGGGGTGAGTTTTGCCCGGGGCGTGAGCGATGGGCAGCGTTTCTTGGCCCTGCTGCAGTCCTTGACCCAACACCTGCCGCCCGAAGTCGACTTTGATGATTTGAAAATCCCATTTCGGGCTGTGGCCACGCGCTACCGCGACGGCGAGATGAAGGTGTTTGATCGTGGTGCCCTGCATTTGGCGATTCGTGCCAGCATGGCGGCCCCCGCCGTGTTTGCGCCCGTTGAGGTGGAAGGCGAGACCTATGTGGACGGCGGCCTGGTGGCCAACGTGCCCATCGAGGTGGCTTTGGCCGAAGGGGCCGATGTGATCGTGGCCTCTTTTTTGGGGGCGGGAGCCGACGAAGGCAAGACCGAGTCCGCCAGCCATGCCTTGGTGGTGGCTAACCGCATGCTGGACATCCTGATTCGCCAAAACGAAAAGCGCAACTTGGCTTTGTTGAGGCCACAAGACGTGTTGGTCCTCCCATCTGTTCAGGACATTGGTTTCTCCGATTTCAACCGTGCACCCGAGGTGGTGCAACGCGGGCGGGAGGCGCTGGTGCCCGTGCAGGCGCGGTTGGCGGCTTTGCGTCAAAGTTTTGCGGCGCAAACCACGCCACAAACACCTGCCAGGCTGTCGTTTGACCAGCGCGAAAAGCGCATCGTCGCCATCGAGTCTCAAGGCCACAAAGATGTCTCGGAGAGTTTCATCCAGTCCATGCTGGCTCCGATGCTGTCGCAGGAATTTTCTGCCCAGCGGGTCGAGCGTTATCTGGACGAGCTCTACACCAGTGGCTACTTTGACCTGGTCAGTTACAGCCTGGTTCAGCAGCAGGGCGATGCTTACAAGTTGCTGGTCACGGTGCGCGAAAAACCGTACAGCCCCCATTTTTTCAAGACCACCATGGGGTTTTCCAGCGAGGTGGATGGCGTCACGCAATTCACAGCCGGGGTGGGGTATCGCCGCCCTTGGTTGACACCATCGGGTCTGGAGCTGTCCATCGATGCCCGCATGGGCACCCAGTCCGAGCTGGGCTTGCGCTTTCACCAACCCCTCTCGCGGGGTTGGAGTGTCGAGACCGGCGCCTCCTTGGAGCGCAATGTACTGCCGCTGTACCGCTCGTCTTTCATTGAAGAAAACTTCAACAATCAGAAGTTGGCGTACTACAAACAAACCGTGCAAAGTTTGGACACCACGTTGGTCTACGACTTTGAGCGCTTGGTCAATGTGAAGCTGGGCATGGTGTCCAGCCGCATTCGCCGGGCCTTTGATACGACGGTGGTTTGGGGCGAAGACAACCTGGAGACCACGCAGGAGATCCGCTACAACGCGCTGCGGGTGAAATGGCAAATGGATCAACTCGATTCACTGAGTTTTCCAACGCGGGGTTATTTTTTGGGCGGCCACATGGAGCGAGGGATATCGGGTGCCATTTACAGCGGTGGCAGCTTGTCGGCCAAGTGGGCGCATTCGGAGGGGCCACACATCGTCAATCTGGGCATCCAGTTGGCCCAGGAACGTGTCACCCTGGACTGCGACCGCTGCCGTGCGCCCAGCAATTTGATTTTGGGTGGTTTTCAGAACATGGGGGCTTACCGCATGGGGCAATTGGTGGGTGACCAGTTGGTCCATGTGCAATCCACTTACATGTACCGATTGACGCAAGGCGGCCTGCTCAATCAGAAAACCTATGTGGGGACCGTGCTGGAAGCCGGTGATGCCTGGGCCAAGGGAACAGCGCAACGCTGGCGTTACAGCGCCACCGCGTTTGTGGCGGTGGACAGCAAGATCGGGGACATTTATTTGGGCGCCGCCAGAGGCTCCAGCGAAACCTACAACCTGTTTCTGCAATTGGGCAGACGCTTCAGTTTTTGATTGCGCCTGGCAAAGCCTGAGCGCAGGCATGGGCACTGGCCCAGGCCCACTGGAAGTTGTAGCCACCCAACCAGCCGGTCACGTCGATCACCTCGCCAATGAAGTACAGCCCGGGCTGTTTGGACTCCATGGTTTGGGAGGACACATCGCGCGTGTCCACACCACCCAAGGTGACCTCTGCTTTTTTGTAACCCTCGCTGCCCGTGGGGGTGAGGCGCCAATTGGACAGGGCTTCGGCCAGTTTGGTCAGGGCTTTGTCGGGCACCTCGGCGGCGGTGCGCTGCAGGGCCGGGTCCTGGCTGACCCAGGCTTCGGCCAGGCGACTGGGCACCAGACTGGCCAGCTCGTTGCCCAGCAGTTTTTTGGAGCGCAGTTTGGCCTCTTGCAGGCGCTCGGGCAGGTTCACCTCGGGGGCCAGGTTCAGGCGAATCGGTGTGCCCTCCTGCCAATAGCTGGAGATTTGCAAGACCCCGGGGCCCGACAAACCGCGGTGGGTGAACAGCAGGTCTTCGTCAAAATGCATGCGGCTTTTTTTCTCGCCCGTTTCGATGCCCACAGGCAGCGCGAGCCCGGCCAGCTGTGCATAAGGGGCCCAGGCCTCGCCATCAAAGGTCAAGGGCACCAGGCCGGGTCGGCGCTCCACCAGCCGCAGGCCAAACTGGCTGGCGATGCGGTAGCCCCAGTCACTCGCTCCGATTTTGGGTATAGATAAACCACCCGTGGCCCCCACAAGCGATGTGGTGTGAATGGTGCCTTGGCTGGTTTCCAGGGTGTAGGGGGTGCCATCTTCTGTGGGGGCTTGCACGGCTTTCACACTGCAGCCCGTGCGGATGTCTACGCCGCCTGTGGCGCATTCGGCCAGCAACATGCGGATGATGTCTTCAGCGGAGTGGTCGCAAAAGAGTTGGCCCTTGTGCTTTTCATGGAAAGCAATGCCGTGCTTTTGCACCAGATCGATAAAGTCTTGTGGGGTGTAGCGCGACAGCGCCGAGCGGCAAAAGTGCGGATTCTGGCTGATGAAGTGCTTTTGCGGCGCTGAGGCGTCGAGCAGTCGGTTGGTGAAGTTGCAGCGCCCGCCGCCCGAGATGCGGATTTTTTCAGCGATCTTGTCGCTGTGGTCGATGACCAGCACCTTCAGCCCGCGCTGGCCCGCCACGCCCGCGCAAAACAAACCGGCAGCCCCGGCGCCCACGATCACCACATCCCATGTCTTCATGGCTCTGGAGTGTAAAGGGGCAGGGCCCTGCCAGCGGCCCAGCCCACATTCGCAAGCAGGGGCTCGCGGCCACGGGGGCTAAAGATCAAGCGACCCGCTGCGCCTTTGTCTGTCGATCGGCCTGTTGCCATGCCCGTGCCCCTTGCACCACGTCGCCCACCACGATGATGCTGGGGCTTTGCAGCTGTTCGCGGTGCACGGTGTTCACCAGGCCCGCCAGCGTGGTCAGCGCCTCGCGCTGTGATGGCAAGCTGGCGTGTTGGACCACCGCCACCGGGGTGTGGGCAGGCAGGCCTTGCAGCAAACCTTGGCAGATGGGGTTTAGGCTGCTCACACCCATGTAAATCACCAGCGTCAGTTTGGCTTGGTGGGCGGTGGTGGCCAATTGCGCCCAGTCGGTGCCGCTGTCGCCGGGCTTGGCGTGGCCTGTCACAAACACCACGCCGTGGGCGTGTTCGCGGTGGGTGAGTGGTGCGCCCAGGCCGCTCATGCCCGCCATGCCCGAGGTGATGCCGTTGACCACGGTCACATCGATGCCCGCTTCGCGCAGGTGTTCCACCTCTTCACCGCCTCGGCCAAAAATGAAAGGGTCACCTCCTTTGAGGCGCACCACCCGTTCACCTTCTTTAAAAGCGGAGATCATCAGTTTGTCAATGAAGGCCTGCGGTGTGCTTTGGCAGCCGCCGCGCTTGCCCACATGGATGATGCGTGCGGAGGGCGAGGCGTGGGCCAAGACGGCGTCGTTCACCAAGTCGTCCACCAAGAGCACGGTGGCGTTGGCAATGGCTTTCACCGCTTTGAGGGTGAGCAGTTCCGGGTCACCGGGACCGGCACCCACAAGGGTGCAACTGGGGGCAAGAAGTGCGGGCATAGAAAGTCAGAAATCGGCATGGGTGTTCAATGCTTCCAATTTTCTGATCTATCACCAGCCCTTACAAATACATATTTGGCATAAGTTGAATGACGCAGGCCCAAGCCTCGGTCTGAATCGACCCGGATCTACTAGACACTTCCGAGCCGTTGGGATTGGCGTTTTTCGAACTCTACCGGAGAAACGCCGCCAGACGTGTTGTGGCGACGCTTGGGGTTGTAGAACATCTCGATGTAATT
>JAKFXJ010000178.1 GCA_021731425.1 Limnohabitans sp.
CATCAATCTTGCGGCCGCCGCTTTGGGTGAACTTGACCAGACTTTCGAGCAAATCCAGCTTGAGCAAGCAAAACACCGGTTGGGGGCGCACGTTGCCATCGGCTTCGGGGGCGGCAGCCATGGCCATGTCGGCGTCTTGGTCGTGCAGGGCTTGCGCCAGACGCTCCACCAAATCAAGCGGAAACAGCGGCGAGTCGCAAGGCACGGTGAGCAAGAGTGGCGTTTCGCAGCGCTCAAGACCTGTCAAAAAACCCGCCAAAGGACCGGCAAAACCGTCGATGCTGTCAGGCCAGACGGCCACACCCAGCGATTCATAGGCTGCCAAGTTGCGGTTGGCGTTGATCATCACTTCTTGAAGCGGCAGGCTTTGGATCTGCAAGCGCATCAAGGTTTGCAAGGCCAAGGGCAGACCGTGGAAGTTTTGCAGGCCCTTGTCGATGCCGCCCATGCGCGAGCCGCGCCCGCCTGCAAGGATGAGGCCGGTGATACCCGGTGTGTGGTGGTTCATGGCCTTCAGCCTCCGATGTAGCTCATTTCCACCCGGCGGCCAGGGCCGCTGGCGGTGTCGGGCCCGCGCAGGCTGCGCAGCACCGAATATTGGTCAGTGCGCCCGCGCCAGATGGCGTCCACCGTGGCGGCCAGCGTGGTGTCGCTTTGGGCAGGGTCCCGCAAGAGCTGACGCAGGTCGTAGCCTTGGCTGGCAAACAGGCACAAATACAAACGGCCTTCGGTGGACAGGCGGGCGCGGTTGCAGTCACCACAAAAAGCTTGTGTCACGCTGCTGATCACACCCACCTCACCCAAAGCCGGGTCGTATTCGCCTAGGGCGTTGGCGTAACCCCAGCGCTCGGCGGTTTCGCCTGGGACTGAGGGGTCGAGTTGCACCAGCGGCAACTCGGTCTGCAAGCGTCGGATCACCTCGGCGCTGGGCAGCACCTCGTCCATGCACCAGCCGTTGGTGGCGCCCACGTCCATGTATTCGATGAAGCGCAGCACGATGCCCGTGCCCCGGAAATGCCGGGCCATGGGCAAAATTTCGTGCTCGTTGGTGCCGCGCTTGACCACCATGTTCACCTTGATCGGCCCCAGGCCCGCAGCGCGTGCCGCCTCGATCCCGGCCAGCACATCGGCCACCGGAAAGTCCACGTCGTTCATTTGGCGAAAGACCGTGTCGTCCAGCCCATCTAGGCTGACGGTGACGCGTTGCAAGCCCGCGTCTTTCAGGCTTTGGGCCTTGCGGGCCAAGAGCGAGCCGTTGGTGGTCAGGGTCAGGTCGAGCGGCTGGCCGTCGGGTGTGCGCAGCGCGGCCAGTTGTTCGATCAGGATCTCGATGTTTTTGCGCAGCAAAGGCTCACCACCCGTCAAACGGATTTTGCGTACGCCCCGGCCCACAAACACGGTGGCGATGCGGGTGATTTCTTCGAAGCTCAGCAGGTGGCTGTGCGGCAGGTAGGCGTAGTCCTTGTCAAAGACTTCTTTGGGCATGCAGTAGCTGCAGCGGAAGTTGCAGCGGTCGGTCACGCTGATGCGCAAATCGGTCAGCGGTCGGCGCAGCCCGTCCAGGGGCAAGGTGCTCAGGTCTTGGCCCGCCATTGGCGTGGGCAAAGGCAAGCTGGGATGGCGCTGATCAACCAGCGGAATGACGCGTTCAGACATAGGTGGCGATTGTGCCCTCAAACCCAAGCGGGAGTCCCGGGCAAGGACTCCCCGGGGGTGCTGGTCGGCAGACGGGCAGCCGTGTGATCAGCCGTGTGCGATGGCCACGGTCTTGAGGGTGGTGAAGCCCAGCAGCGCTTCCAGGCCTTTTTCGCGGCCGTAGCCTGAGGACTTGACGCCACCGAATGGCAGCTCCACCCCGCCCGCTGCGCCGTAGTTGTTGATGAAGACTTGGCCGCTGCGCACGCGTTTGGCCATGCGGAACTGGCGACCGCCGTCGCGTGTCCAGATGCCTGCGACCAGGCCAAACTCGGTGGCGTTGGCCAATTCAATGGCATGGTCTTCGTCTTTGAAGGACATGGCCGACAGCACCGGGCCAAACACTTCTTCTTGCGCCACGCGGTGCATCACCGGCACATCGCGCAGCAAAGTGGGGGCTTGGTAAAAGCCGCCCGCAGGCACGCCGGCCGCAATTTTCCCCTGGGCCACGGTGGCAATGCCATCCGCCTTGGCCTGGTCCAAAAAGCCGGTGACCCGCTCCAACTGGCTGGCGCGTATCAGGGGACCCAAGTCCAGGTTCATGGCGGCCGAGCCCACTTGCAGGCGGCCAAAGGCTTCGCCCAAGCGCTTGAGCAGGGGCTCGTAAATGCCTTGCTGAATCAACACGCGGGAGCCTGCACTGCAGGTTTGGCCCGAGTTCTGCACGATGGCGTTGACCACCACGGGAATGGCGGCGTCCAGGTCAGCGTCGTCAAAAATGATTTGGGGGCTTTTGCCACCCAACTCCAGCGTCACGGGGCAGTGGCGCTCGGCGGCCACCTGCTGGATCAGCGTGCCCACGCGGGGGCTGCCGGTGAAGCTGATGTGGTCGATGCCGGGGTGGCGGGCCAGCGCGTCACCCACCTCGTGGCCGTAACCCGTGACGATGTTCAAGGCACCGGCCGGGAAGCCGACTTCGGCCGCCAACTGCGCCACCCTGATCAGGCTCAGGCACGCGTCTTCGGCGGGTTTGACCACGCAGGCATTGCCCGCAGCCAAAGCGCCACCCACGCTGCGGCCAAAAATTTGCATGGGGTAGTTCCAGGGGATCACATGGCCCGTCACGCCGTGTGGCTCGCGCCAGGTCAGTACGCTGTAACCGTTTTGGTAGGGCAGGGTCTCGCCGTGCAGCTTGTCGCATGCTCCGGCATAAAACTCAAAGTAACGCGCCAAAGCCACCGAATCGGCAGCGGCCTGTTTAGTGGGTTTGCCGCAGTCGCGCTGCTCCAGCGCGGCCAGTTCGGCGGCGTGCTCGCTCACTTTTTGCGACAGCTTCATGAGCAGGCGACCCCGCTCCATGGCGCTCAGCTTGCCCCAAGGACCATTAAAGGCCGTTCGCGCCGCCACCACAGCGGCATCGATGTCGGCCGCTTGGCTGCGCGGGATTTGTTCGAACACTTGTCCGTCAGACGGGTCGAGCACGTCAATGGTTTGGCCTGCCAGGGCAGGGACGGATTGGTTGGCGATGAGATTCAATTGCATGGGGCTATTGTGAACCCGGGCAGGATTTTGAAAATCACCCATGGGACATCGACCTTTGCGGCGCAGCCGGGCAAAAAAAGGCCCGCCAAAGCGGGCCTTTTAAACTGCAGGGCCCATCAGCCCCCGTGAAACTTCATCACCAGCGGCACAATCAGCAGGGCCACGATGTTGATGATCTTGATCAGTGGGTTGATGGCAGGGCCAGCGGTGTCCTTGTAAGGGTCACCCACCGTATCACCGGTCACGGCTGCCTTGTGGGCGTCAGAGCCTTTGCCGCCGTGATGGCCGTCTTCGATATATTTTTTGGCGTTGTCCCAAGCACCGCCGCCGGTGCACATGGAAATCGCCACAAACAGGCCGGTGATGATGGTGCCCATCAGCAGACCGCCCAGCGCCTTGGGCCCCAGGATCAAGCCCACCAGCACTGGCACCACCACGGGCAGCAGGCTCGGGATGACCATTTCCTTGATGGCGGCCGTGGTCAGCATGTCAACGGCTTTGCCGTACTCGGGCTTGGCCGTGCCTTCCATGATGCCGGGGATCTCCTTGAACTGGCGGCGCACTTCAACCACCACGCTGCCTGCTGCCCGGCCCACCGCTTCCATGGCCATGGCCCCGAACAAGTAGGGGATCAGACCGCCAATGAACAGGCCAATGATGACCAGAGGGTCGGACAAGTCAAAACTGATGGCCTTGCCGTACGCTTCCAGTTTGTGCGTGTAGTCGGCAAACAGCACCAGCGAGGCCAGGCCTGCCGAGCCGATGGCGTAGCCCTTGGTCACGGCCTTGGTGGTGTTGCCCACTGCATCCAACGGGTCGGTGATGTCGCGCACGCTGCTGGGCATTTCAGCCATTTCGGCAATGCCGCCCGCGTTGTCGGTGATGGGGCCATAGGCGTCCAGCGCCACCACGATGCCCGCCATGCTCAGCATGGAGGTAGCCGCCACGGCAATGCCGTACAAGCCACCCAGCGCATACGCCGTCCAGATGGCCAGACAGACGAACATCACCGGCCAGGCGGTGGAGCGCATGGACACGCCCAAACCGGCAATGATGTTGGTGCCGTGGCCGGTGGTCGAAGCCTGGGCGATGTGCTGCACCGGGGCGTATTGCGTGCCGGTGTAGAACTCGGTGATCCAGACCAAGGCGGCCGTGAGCACCAAGCCCACGGTGCAGGCACCAAACAGTTTCATTTGGCTGCCCGCAGCGCTTAGGGCGTTGTCGGGCATCAACCATGTGGTGACAAAGTAAAAGGCGATCAGCGACAGCACACCCGAGATGGCCAGGCCTTTGTAGAGCGCGGGCATCACATTGGTCATGCCCGGCGAGGCTTTGACGAAGAAGCAGCCAATGATGGAGGCGATGATGGACACCGCGCCCAAGGCCAGCGGGTACAGCACGGCTTGACCCGGCGCTGCCGAAACCAGCAATGCGCCCAGCACCATGGTGGCGATCAGTGTGACCGCGTAGGTCTCGAACAGATCGGCCGCCATGCCCGCGCAGTCACCCACGTTATCACCCACGTTG
>JAKFXJ010000048.1 GCA_021731425.1 Limnohabitans sp.
AAGTTCTTGGAGTATCTGGCCAGCCCGGCTGCGCAAAACCACTTTGCCAATGGCAACAACGAGTGGCCCGCAGCCAAAGGCGTGAGCTTTGACAACCCGGCCCTGAAAGCCATGACCGGCGGCAGCTTCAAAAGCGAGCTGATTCCCATCAGCGCCGTGGGCATGAACCAGATCAAAGTGCAGCAAATGCTGGACCGCGTGGGCTTCAAGTAAGGCCTCACCCGGTGGTCGCCGTGGGCGACCCACCTTGTCTCCATCAGCCAGCCATTCACACCGGACACCCGGGTGGTGATAGCCAGCCATTGAACTTGTCGGCAAACCCGTTTTGCCTTTTTCACCCCATCAATGACTCGCATCACCATGACTCAAAGACACGATCACGTCCAAAACACCCTGCCACCAGCCAAATTGCTGCCGCTGGCCGCCCTCATGTTGGCGGGTTCGCTCTCAGCCGCGCCTGCTGCCATGGCCCAAAACAAGCCTGAAGAGAGCACCCTCAAAACGGTGACCGTCAAGGACAAGGCCGAAACCGACATGGCCGAAGGCAAGTACAGCGTGCGCGCCACCGAAACCCGCATCGGCAAAGGCCAGCAAGCACTGCGCGACATTCCGCAATCGGTGACCGTGGTGACCGAAAAACTGATGGATGACCGCAACTTGGACACCTTCAAAGAGGCCCTGAAAAACACGGCTGGCATCAGCTTTTTGGCGGCCGAAGGTGGCGAAGAAGACATCCGTTTGCGCGGCTTTTCTTTGCAAGCCACAGGCGATGTGTTTGTTGACGGCGTGCGAGACCCGGCTTTTTATGAGCGCGACACGTACAACCTTGACCGCCTCGAAGTGCTGCGCGGCTCTGCCTCGATGCTGTTTGGCCGTGGATCCACGGGCGGTGCAGTCAACCAAGTCAGCAAAACACCCCGCCTGATGGACGAACACCAAGTGGACTTGACCTTGGGCTCGCACAAGCATGTGCGCTTGGTGGGTGATTTCAACAAGCAAACGGATGAGAGCGCCGCGTTGCGCCTGAATGTGATGAAAACCCAAGCCGACAACAACGGCTCGGGCAGCTCTTTGGACAAAGAAGGAATCGCCGGGGCTTATCGCTGGGGCATTGGCGAGAAGGACGAGTTCCAACTTGGCTTGTACCACCTGAACAACAACAACGGCATGAACTATGGCATGCCTTGGATTCGCCCAAGCACATCATCCTCCCAGCTGGAGTCCACCGTTTTGCCGCTGGATCCCAAGGCCTACTACGGTGCCGCCAGCGACTACAACGCTGGCAGTGCCACGCATCTGAGCGCGAGCCACACACACCGTTTTTCGGCCGACAGTGAACTCAAAACGCAAATCCGCAAGGGGCAATACGAACGCGATCAGCGCGCTGGCACTGTGCGGTTTGCCAATGCCGCCAGCCAACCGGGGGGCCAAGCCGTCAGTTTGGCCACCTTCGGCCCCAACACGGTCATCAACCGGGGTAACAACCTGAAGATTCAGGACATGGACACGCTGCATGTGCAAAGTGATTTCAGCAAAAAATTCCAGGCGCTGGGCCTGAAACACGAATTGCTGGCCGGGGTCGACCTGGCCACCGAAGACAAAACTGTGTACGCCACCCGTACAGCCGGTGCGCAAGGTGGCATGACCATCACCAAGCCCACCACCACCATTGGCACCCCGAACGATGGGGCCTGGGTGGACGAAAGCACCCGCGTGCTGCGTGTGAACAACCAGTACAGCAGCACCGGCTGGGGGGCCTACCTGCAAAACCTGGTGCAAGTGGCACCGCACTGGAAAGTGCTGGGCGGCTTGCGCTACGACAAGCTCAAAGGTGACTACGATCAATTCGGCAACCCCACGAACGCCACCGACAACGGCACCAAAACCAGTTACCAAATGAGGGTAGGCGAGTGGAGCAAACGCGCAGGCGTGCTGTTCCAGCCGAACGATTTGCAGTCCTTCCACTTGTCTTATGGCACCTCTTTCAACACTTCGGGCGACACCTACTCGCTGGGCGCCTCCAATGTGGACACGCCTCCTGAGCAATCGGTGAACTGGGAGTTGGGGGCCAAACTCGACTCGGCCGACAAACGCTTCACCACCCGGCTGGCCCTGTTCCGCGCCACCAAGAAAAACGAGCGCAACACCGACCCCTTGTTGCCCGTGGTCACGCTGACCGGCAGCCGCTATGTCTCCGGACTGGAAATCGATGTGGCTGGTCGCTTGACACCGAAATGGGAAGTGTTCGGGTCCTTCACCTGGATGCCCGATGCCAAAGTCAGCAAGGCTGCCCCCTGCCCTGCCACAGGCTCATGCAGCCAAGGCGCGGCAGGTGAACGCGTGGGCGACCGCCCGGCCCTGACCCCGGTGCACAGCGGCAGCGCCTGGACGACATACCAAATCAACGGGCAATGGCGTGCAGGCGTTGGTCTGACTTTCCGGGGACGCCAGACCCCCACGCGTGCCGCATTTGAAGTGCCCTCGTTTGTGGTGGGCGATGTGATGGCCGAATACGCCTACAGCGATGCCCTGAGCTTCAAAGCCAATGTGAGCAACGTCACCAACAAGCTGTATGCCGATCAGTTGTACCCCGGCCACTACATACCGGGTGCAGGCCGTTTGACGCAAATCACCGCGTCCTACAAATTCTGAGGACGCCACCCACATGGTCCGTTTCCTGCCCGAATTGCTCAGCCCGGACACCGTGCGCCAGGCCCGCGACCAGTTGCTGGCCTTGCCCGAATCCGACTGGGCCGACGGGCGAGGCAGTGCGGGCCCCCAAGCCCGCGCGGTCAAAGACAACCTGCAACTGCCACATGACCATCCGGTGGCGGCGCAAATCCGCCACGCGGTGCTCGGTGGGTTGGACCAGTCGAGCACCTTCTTTTCAGCCGCTTTGCCGCTGAAAATTTTCACACCGCGCATCAACCGCTACACCCCCGAATTCCCCCATTACGGCTGGCACATCGACAACGCGATTCGACTGCGTGCCGACGGCCAGCGCGTGCGCTGCGACCTGTCGTGTACCGTCTTTTTGAACGACCCCAATGACTATGAAGGCGGTGAGCTGTGTGTGCAAGATAGCGACACGGTGCACCGCGTCAAGCTGCCCGCAGGCCACGCCGTGCTGTACCCCGGCAACACCTTGCACGAAGTCACGCCCGTCACACGCGGGCAGCGCCTCGCTAGCTTTTTCTGGGTCGAGAGCATGGTGCGAAGTGACGAGCAGCGCAGCATCCTGTTTGATCTGGACATGAACCTGCTCAAGCTGCGTGAACAACACGGCGAAACGCCTGAGACCACGGCATTGACCGGGGTGTATCACCAGCTGCTGCGACAGTGGGCCAACACCTGATCTGCCCCTTGAAACCGCACACACCATGACCCAGCCCATCGTCAACCTGCAAGACCACGAACATGCCGCGCAAGCCGCGCTGAGCGAGGCGGCTTGGGCCTATTTCAGCGGCGGTGCGGGCGACGAAATCACGCTGCGCCACAACGTGGCCGCTTGGCAAAACCTGCGTTTGTTACCCCGCGTGTTGCAAGACCTGTGCGGTGGCCACACAAGTGGCCGCTTGCTGGGCCGCGAATGGCCCATGCCGCTGCTGGTGGCCCCCATGGCCTACCAGCGCTGGGCGCACCCCGAGGGCGAATATGGCATGGCTTTGGCCGCTGCAGCGCAAGGCTGCGGCATGGTGCTGTCGCACCAAACCAGCACGCCTTTGCACGATGTGGCGGCGCTGGTGGCCTCAGAAGCCGAACGCGGCCCCTTGTGGTTTCAGCTTTACTGGCTGGCCGACCGGGGTGCCCTGCGCGACTTGTTGGCACAGGTTGAAGCCGCTGGTTTTGAAGCCCTGGCGCTCACGGTGGATGCCCCGGTACACGGCGTGCGTGACCGCGAACGCCGCCACGGCATGCCTTTGCCCGAAGGCGTGAAGGCCGTGCATTGGCCAACCTCCGAACCCAAAAACAAACCGCGCACAGGCCTGTGCGGGGGCTTGGCCGATGCCGCCCCCACTTGGGCCGATGTGCAGTGGCTGATTGGCCAGACTCGACTGCCCGTGCTGCTCAAGGGCATCACGCACCCGCACGACGCTGTGCAAGCGCCGAATCTGGGCGCAGCGGGCGTGATCGTCAGCAACCACGGTGGCCGCGTGCTCGACACCTTGCCGGCCACGGCCGAGTTGCTGCAGCGCATCGTACAAGCCGTTCGCCATCACCACCCTCAAGCGCTGGTGCTGGTGGACGGCGGCATTCGGCGCGGCACCGACTTGTTCAAAGCCCTGGCCTTGGGGGCCGATGCCGCACTGATTGGCCGCCCGGCCCTGTATGGCCTGGCCCATGCGGGTGCCCGCGGTGCGGCGCATGTGCTGCGCCTGATGCGCGACGAGTTCGAGGCCTCGATGGCGTTGATGGGTTGTGCGCACCTTCACGACATCAACAGAGACCGCTTGTGGCCTCTGCAGTCCGTTTGACACCCCTTGATTTCATTTGAGCCCCACTTTATGCAAGCAGCCCATTTAGAAGAACCGATGCATCGGCCCCACTGCACGCACCCAAGCCGCACCTGGCGTGTGACCGGTATGGTGATGCTGGGCCACGTTGGCGTGGCCTGGTTGGTCAGCAGCGGTGTGTTGACCCGCGTGATCCCCACAAGTGCGCCCGACAAGGTGATCATGGCCAGCGTGGTCA
>JAKFXJ010000069.1 GCA_021731425.1 Limnohabitans sp.
GCACCATCGCGGCAGGCGCGGTCATCCACCCCTTCACCCACATCGATGGCGAAAAACTCGGCGTGAGTGTGGGCGAGGGCGCACTGATTGGCCCCTTTGCCCGCCTGCGCCCCGGTGCGCAACTGGGCGCCGAAGTGCACATCGGCAACTTTGTGGAAGTCAAAAATTCCACCCTGGCCCAAGGCGCCAAAGCCAACCACCTGGCCTATTTGGGCGACGCGACTGTGGGCGAGCGCGTGAACTACGGCGCCGGCAGCATCACCGCCAACTACGACGGCGCCAACAAGCACCGCACCGTGATCGAGGCAGATGTGCACATCGGCAGCAACTGCGTGCTGGTGGCCCCGGTGACCATTGGCGCGGGTGGCACCGTGGGCGGCGGCTCGACCATCACCAAAAGCACCGAACCCGGCAGCCTGAGCGTGGCGCGGGGCAAGCAGGTGAGCATTGCGAACTGGAAGCGGCCGGAGAAACAACCTAAAATTTAGAAAAACCAAAGAAACAACTCAAAGGTTGTTCTTTAAAGTTAGCCAATATTTGTAGATTTAATTTAGTTAGTATTACCAACTGTAATGTAAGAACTCTAATCATGTGGCGTTTCATTTCCCTTTTTATTGTCGTTCTGGCCGTGTTGTTCGGCATCGAAATGCTCAACCCGGTGCAGGTGGCGGTCATTCATCCGTGGACCAGTTTTCTGGCTTGGTTCAGCGCTGCACTCATGACGGTGTTTGATGCGGACGTGATCAGTCATGGCCGCATCATCCAGAGCCAGGCCACGGGCTTTGGCGTGTCCATTGAAGCGGGTTGCAACGGTGTGGAGGCCGTGATCATTTTGATGGCGGGCATGGTGGCGTTTGCTGCGCCCATGCGGCTCAAGCTCATTGGGGTTTTGATCGGCTGTGTGGCGGTGCAAGCGGCCAACATCTTGCGTGTGATCAGCCTGTATTACCTGGGCAAATGGGACAAAGAGGTGTTTGATTTTGCGCACCTGTACCTGTGGCAAGCCCTGATCATGTTGGACGTGCTGGTGGTCTGGTTGCTCTGGATTCGGGCCGTGGCCAAACAACAAGGAGCCAGCCTTGCCGCATAACCGAATGGGGGTCTTCATGGTGACCAGTGTGGTCGCCCTCATCACGCTGATCATTCCCTGGTACTTCCTCTCGCCCTATTTGGCCGCGCCCGTGATTTCGGTGGCGGGGCAGTTGATGGATTCGACCTTTTTGTGGGTGGACGGTTTTGAGCGCCACGAAACCGTGGGGACTTTGCTCACCACACTGAATGTGGCGGTTAACCAGAACGGGCGCTTGGTGGTGGGGCAACTGAGCCCCGAGGTGAACTACCGGACCTTTGGTTATGGTCTGGTGCTCTTCTGGGCCTTGTTGATTGCCTCGCGCCCCAAGGGCATGTGGCTCAAAATGGTGCTGGGCACCTTGATTTTGGTGCCCTCGCAGGTCTTCAGCATGTGTTTCAGGTGGCTGCGCGAAGCCTTGCTGATCAATGGCGCCGAAGTGGTGCGCCAAGCCGGGGTGCACCGCTGGATGCTGGAGATCATTGCCTACTTTGACCAGCTCGGGTTTTTGGTCATCACCCCCCTCATGCCCATCTTGTTGTGGCTGATTCTGGACCGGGAATTCATCAACAAACTGTGGATGGAAATGGTGATGGCGGGTGCGGCCGAGGCGGGTGACAAGAAGAAGTCTGCGGATTCTTAAACCGCGGTCCACAGCGCACGGGGCAGGCAGCTGCACCAGTTGGCTTTATGCCGAAAGCACCGGCCAAGTGGTGGTGAACTTGGCCCGTTTGGTGGCAAAAAACGCTTTCACATTGCGCACGTTCGCGTCTTGCGTGAACAGCGCTTGGCTGATGGCCAAGTAGTGCGGCATGGCGCGGGCTTGCAGCACCAGCATGAAGTCCGGCCCGGGCGAGACGCGCCAGCACTGTTGAACCGCGTCGTGCGCCACCGCGCGGGCTTCGAAGGCGTCGAGGTGCTCGCTGCCTTGTTTGTCCAAAGACACTTCAACCAAAGCCGTCAGGCCGTGGCCCAGCGTGGCGGCGAGTCGGTCGGTGCTGAGCACGGCCACTTGCCGCTCTATCCAGCCGCCTTCCACCAGACGCTTCACCCGGCGCAGGCAGGTGGGGGGGGAGACATTGACCTTTTCGGCCAAGGCCACATTGCTCAGGCTGGCGTCGCGCTGCAGGCAGTCGAGCAGTTGCAGGTCGATGGTGTCAAGCTCGATGGGTTCCATATTTTTCATTTTAATGAAATAAAAATTCACCATCCATGATTAGTGAAATAAAAAATCGTTTAAGTAAATTAAATGATCGGATATTTTTCAAGGTTGATCCTAAGATAGCCGCCATCCCCCTGTTCAGGAGCATCCTCATGTGTGGCATCGTCGGCGCCGTTTCTTCCCGCAACATCGTTCCCATCTTGGTGCAAGGCCTGCAGCGGCTCGAATACCGGGGATATGACTCCTGCGGCGTGGCCGTGCATGCGGCCAGTCTGGGTGGCACGGGCGGCTTGCAGCGTGCCCGCAGCACCGCACGAGTCGCCGAGTTGATGGACCAAGTGAGCGCGGAGCACATCGAAGGCGGCACTGGCATCGCCCACACCCGCTGGGCCACACACGGCGCGCCTGCGGTGCACAACGCACACCCGCACTTCAGCCACGGCACGGGCGCGGCCGACGGCAAACCAGGCCGCGTGGCCCTGGTGCACAACGGCATCATCGAAAACCACGAAGAACTCCGCGCCGCACTGCAAGCCAAGGGCTATGTGTTTTTGAGTCAGACCGACACCGAGGTCATCTCGCACCTGGTCGACAGCGTGTACGACGGCGATATTTTTGAAGCCGTCAAAACCGCCATTCGCCAACTGCATGGCGCCTACGCCATTGCCGTGTTCCACAAAGACGAGCCTCAGCGCGTGATCGGTGCGCGTGCAGGCTCGCCGCTCATCTTGGGTGTGGGCCAAGGAGAAACATTCCTGGCCAGCGATGCGATGGCGCTGGCCGGTGTGACCGACCAAATCGTCTACCTGGAAGAGGGCGATGTGGTCGACATCCAGCTCGGCAAATACTGGGTGGTGGACCGCGACCACAAGGCCGTCACCCGCGCCATGAAAACCGTGCACGCGCACAGCGGCGCGGCAGAACTCGGCCCTTATCGCCACTACATGCAAAAAGAAATCTTCGAGCAGCCCCGTGCGATTGCCGACACGCTCGAAGGTGTGGAGGGCATCACGCCCGAGCTGTTTGGCGACGGCGCCTACAGCACCTTCAAGGTCATCGACAATGTGTTGATTCTGGCCTGCGGCACCAGCTACTACAGCGGCTGTGTGGCCAAGTACTGGATCGAGGCGATTGCCAAAGTGCCCTGCCAAGTCGAGATCGCCAGCGAATACCGCTACCGCGAATCGGTGCCCAACCCCAACACGCTGATCGTCACCATCACCCAAAGCGGCGAGACCGCCGACACCCTGGCCGCGCTGCGCCACGCGCAAAGCCTGGGCATGACGCACACACTGACCATCTGCAACGTGTCCACCAGCGCCATGGTGCGCGAGTGCAAACACGCTTACGTGACCCGCGCCGGGGCTGAGATCGGTGTGGCCTCTACCAAAGCTTTCACCACCCAATTGGCGGGCTTGTTCTTGCTGACCTTGGCGCTGGCGCAGACCAAAGGCCGCTTGAGCGATGCCGAAGAGGCCATGCACATCAAGGACATGCGCCACCTGCCCGCCGCGCTGCAAGCCGTGCTGGCGCTGGAGCCGCAAATCATCGCTTGGGCGGAAGAATTCGCCAGCAAAGAAAACGCCCTGTTCTTGGGTCGCGGCACGCACTACCCCATCGCCCTCGAAGGCGCACTCAAGCTCAAAGAAATCACCTACATCCATGCCGAAGCCTATGCTGCGGGTGAGTTGAAACATGGCCCCTTGGCCTTGGTCACCAGCGCCATGCCCGTGGTGACCGTCGCGCCCAACGACCAGCTGCTGGAAAAGCTTAAGAGCAACATGCAAGAGGTTCGGGCGCGTGGCGGCGTGCTGTATGTGCTGGCCGATGGCGACACGAAGATCGAAAGCAGCGAAGGCGTGAACGTCATCCGCATGCCTGAGCACTATGGCGTGCTCTCGCCCATCTTGCATGTGGTGCCGCTGCAGCTGCTGAGTTATCACACGGCGTGTGCGCGAGGGACGGATGTGGACAAGCCGAGAAATTTGGCGAAGAGTGTGACAGTGGAATAAGTTTCATATAACACATAAAATAGAAGATCTAGTACTTCTATTTTCAATATCAATAACAACAAGGCAGTTGTCATTGAACTTTCTCTCTGATTCAAGGCGATATAGGCACGACCTCATATGGCAGATGGTTGCTGAAGGGTTCACTAATCAGCATATGGCAGATGTGATGAACAGACTTGGAATAAAGACTCCTAGTGGCAAGGAGTACTACGCAAAGCTGATTGGCGCAACAGTCAGCAAGTTGAGAAAAAGAGAAGCGAGATTCTTGGCAAATACTATAAAGTTACACAAAGTGGGGCTTTATAGAAACGAGGATCCCGAAAATGACCACGAAGGCAGAACTTCAAAATGCACTTGATAGGCTGATTGGGGATGCAGACGAGCAGACTCAACTTTATGAGAGCAGTACACAGCGCCTCTACAAGACACTTGGGGATGTGTAC
>JAKFXJ010000139.1 GCA_021731425.1 Limnohabitans sp.
CGCCTACCCCCCAACGCAGCGGCACACTGGCACGCTTGGTAGGCATGCGACTGGAGACGCGCGGCCTGATGGCGCCCTTGGGCGCTTGCTGCGAAGTGGTGGGCCAATTTGGCCACCGCGTAGAGGCCGAGGTGGTGGGCTTCAACGATTCAACGCTTTACCTTTTGCCCTTCACCGAGCCCCAAGGCATTGGTCCAGGCGCCAGAGTCAGTGTGCTCAGCCACACCTCGCAAGTGGCCTTGGGCCCCGAACTTTTGGGCCGTATCCTGGACGGCCGCGGCTTGCCTCTGGACGGCAAACCGGCCCCCCAATGCAGTGATGTGCTCAGCCTGCAGGGGCGGCCGATCAACCCCATGGAACGCGGCCCCATCAAGGAAGTGCTGGACGTGGGCGTCAAAGCCATCAACGGGATGCTGACCATTGGCAGGGGCCAACGCTTGGGCCTGGTCGCAGGCTCGGGTGTCGGCAAAAGTGTGCTGCTGGGCATGATGACCCGCTTCACCGAAGCCGATGTGGTGGTCATTGGCCTGATTGGCGAACGCGGCCGTGAGGTGCAAGCGTTCATTGAGGAATCCTTGGGCCCGGTCGGTCTGGCCAAGTCGGTGTTGATTGCCGCACCCGCCAACGAGTCGCCGGTGCTTCGCCTCAAAGCCACCCACATGACCCATGTCATTGCGGAATACTTTCGCGACCAAGGCAAAAACGTTTTGATGCTGGTGGACAGCCTGACCCGCGTGGCGCACGCCCAGCGCGAAATTGGTCTGGCCGTGGGCGAGCCACCCACCGCCAAGGGTTACCCGCCCTCGGTGTTTGCGCTGTTGCCCAACCTGATTGAACGCGCTGGTGTGGGACGTCACGGCGTGGGCTCCATCACCGCCATCTACACCGTGCTGGCCGAAGGCGACGACGCCAACGACCCGATTGTGGACATCGCCCGCGCCTCGCTCGACGGGCAAGTGATGCTGTCGCGCAAACTGGCCGACGCCGCGCACTACCCCGCGATTGACCTGAATGGCTCGATTTCGCGCGTCATGCAAAACCTGCTCTCGCCCGAAGACCACAAGCTGGCCAACCGTTTTCGCAGGCTGTGGTCGCTGTACCAGCAAAACCAGGACCTGATTCAAGTGGGTGCCTATGAAGCGGGCACCAACCACGAGCTGGACCAGGCCATCCGGCTGCGCCCCGCCATGGAAAGCTTTTTGCAGCAGGACATGCACACCAGCTTGGATGCGCAAACCACACGCCACGAAGTTCAAGCCCTGATGGCCCAATAACCCAAGGAAAAATCATGCGTCAAGCGCGAGCCTGCTGGCCTGTACTGGTCAAAAAAGCCAACGACGAAGTCATCCAATTGCAAACTGAATTGGGTCAGGCCCTGGCCCGAGTGGACCAACTGCAAGCCAGCCACCAACGGCTTTGCAATATGTACGACGAATACCGGCTCAAAGAACAACACAGCCAAACCGAGGCCTTGGGCATGCAGACCAGTGTGAACCAGCGCCAGTTCATGGTCCAGCTGCTCAACCTGCAGCAGCGTGTGGCGCTGGATTTGAGCAAAGCCCAATCCACTGTGGCGGAATTGCGCAAGAAAAGGATTCTGGCTGACATTGAGCTGCAAAAAATGCAGGCCCTGGAAGAACAAGATCAGCAGGCGGTCAGGCGCGACCAGCAAAAACACGAGCAACGCCAGTTGGACGAAATCGGGGTTCGCCAGTTCAATCTGCGCCTGCAGTCTTGAGCGGACGCCATCGCCTAACTGGGCATGGCCCCTTTTGGCATCCAGTCGACATCAATCGCTTAATCGCCTGTTCTTTATCAAATCCATCAAAACCGTCAAACCAAACGCTAAAATGACCCGATAAGTTGTAAAAGTAATCTCCATGTTCAAGAATTTAAGCGTTTCGGTCCGGCTCTTGATGTTGGTCATCTGCATCAGTTTGGTTTCTGTGGTGGTCGGGTTCATGGGGCTGAGGGGGATGACACAGCCACGCCGAAAAATGTTCGTGTGCTGGGCGAAGACCTGATTCTGTTTCGCAACCTGTCGGGCCAGCCGGGCTTGCTTTACCCGCATTGCATGCACAGGGGCACATCCCTGTTTTACGGCAAGGTCGATGAAACCGGTATTCGCTGCTGTTACCACGGCTGGAAATTCGATGCCACTGGCCATTGCCTGGACCAGCCGTGTGAGCCCGGTGGTGGTCGCTTCAAGGACAAAGTGCGCCAGCCTTGGTATCCGCTGCAAGAGCACTACGGCCTGATTTGGGCCTATATGGGGCCACCCGAAAAAAAACCCGTGTTGCCCACCTACGAATGCCTGGACCAGTTGGACGAAGGCGAGTTTTTGGAGGCCGACGACAGCAGCATTGGCGGTGGCGGCCCCCGCGTCATTCCATGCAACTGGATGCAGCACTACGAAAACCTGGTTGACCCGTTTCACGTTGTCATCTTGCATTCGTCCTTCAGTGGCACACAGTTTGTGGAAGAGATGGCTGTGATGCCCGAGGTCAACTGGGAAAACACCGAATCGGGTGTGCGGACCATTTCTATGCGTCAACTGCCGGATGGCCGGTCTTTCAAACGGATCAGCGAAGCGGGGCTGCCCACACTGCGCGTGATTCCCAGCCCCAAAGTTGGCCGCATGGGCCGGGTCGAGTCGATCGGCTGGATCTTGCCGATCGACGACCACAGTTTCCGGATCTTTGTGGTCGGGCGGGTACGGGAACGCGGCGAGTTATCTCGCATGCGCACCCGCATGAACGGCAAGCTGTGGGAAGAGATGAGCGAAGAGGAACACCAGATGTTTCCAAACGACGTAGAAGCCATGGTCAGTCAGGGCGTCATTGCCCACCACTCCGACGAGCATCTGGCCACCAGCGACCGAGGCATCGTGATGCTGCGCCGAATGCTGCTCAAGCAACTGGACATCGTGGCCGCTGGGGGCGATCCGGCAGGGGTTCACTTCGATGCACAGACCCCGCCTGTGCATTTCACATCCGGCAATTTCATGCTGGATTGACTCAGAGCAAAGGCCGCAACTCCCGCGCTGCCTCCAACAAGAGCGGCAGCCATTGGCGCTGCACGGCGGCTTCGCTCAACTGCTCGGCGGTGCCCACCACATTCAACGCGGCCAAGGTCTGGCCCTGCATGTTGCGCAGCGGCACCGCCAGCGCATGGATGCCCAGCTCATGGCCATCGCGAGCCAGGCAATGGTCCGCCTGCCGCACCTGTTCGATCAGGGCTTTGAACCGGGTGGCATTGACCTCGGTTTGAGGCGTGATGCGGGCCAGCTCGCGGCCCTTGAGCCAAGCGGCGAATTCGACCTTGGGCAAGCTGGCCAGCAACACCCGCCCGGTGGAGGTGGCGTGCGCGGGCAAGCGGGCACCCAGATGCAGGCCGTAGGCCAAGTGCCGCACAGGCTCGGCCACACCTGCGCTGCGGGCCACGATGACACATTCGTCCCCATCCCGCACCACCGCGCTGAAAGCCGCTTGGGTTTGTGCAGCCAAACGGTTGAGCGTGGGCTGCAAGGTGCGCGGCAGGCGCGAAGTGGCCATGTAGCTGCCCGCCAAACGCAGCACCCGCGCCGACAGCCAGTAATGCGAGCCGTCGGTGTCCAGATAGCCCAGATCCGCCAGCGTGAGCAAATGCCGCCGCGCCGCCGCCCGTGTGATGCCCGTGCGCTGCGCGGCCAGCGTGGCGTTCAGGCGTTGGCGCTCGGTGTCAAAAGCCTCGAGTACGGCCAGCCCTTTGGCCAGACCTTCGATGTAATCTGCTTTGGCAATCGCCATGGGTCTGCTTTCTGAGTTGGGCTCTTGAAGAATTGGCCTGATTGATCAGGTTTGACCTGGGTCATTTTGCGCGATCATCGCACAAATTCATCCTTCATCGCACAAACTTCATCACCGCAGTCCGGCACCCACATGCCCACCTCTTAAGCTTGCCAGCATTGCATTGACCGACTTCAGGAGACACCCATGAGCACCACCCGCACCCAAGTAGCCATTGTTGGCGCAGGCCCTTCGGGCTTGCTGCTGGGCCAATTGCTGTTCAAGGCCGGCATCGACGCAATCATCGTCGAGCGCCAAAGCCCCGACTACGTGCTCTCGCGCATCCGGGCGGGTGTGCTGGAGCAAGTGACCATGGACCTGCTGGATGAAGCGGGTGTGGGTCAGCGCATGCACAAAGAGGGTTTGGTGCACACGGGCTTTGACCTGTTGTTCAAAGGCGCACGCCACCGCATCGACATGGACCACCTCACGGGCGGCAAAAAAGTGATTGTGTACGGCCAAACCGAAGTCACCCGCGACCTGATGGACACCCGCCAAGCCGAAGGCTTGCCCACCGTCTACGAGGCAGGCAACGTGCAGGTGCACGACTTTGAGAGCCAAAAACCCCGCGTGACCTACGAGAAAAATGGCCAGCTGCACACCATCGAGTGTGACTTCATTGCAGGCTGCGACGGTTTTCATGGCGTGTGCCGCGCCAGTGCCCCCAAAAACGCGATCAAAGAATACGAGAAGGTTTACCCCTTCGGCTGGCTGGGCGTGTTGTCTGACACACCGCCCGTGCACCACGAGCTGATTTACGCCAACAGTACCCGCGGCTTTGCCTTGTGCTCACAGCGCAGCGCCACGCGCAGCCGCTACTACCTGCAAGTGCCCACCA
>JAKFXJ010000028.1 GCA_021731425.1 Limnohabitans sp.
TATCAGTGATTGCAAATATGAATCTCTCCAAACGCGAATTTATCCAAGTCATGGGTGCTGGCACGATGGCTGGCTTGAGCATGGGCACGTTTGCCGAAGCCAGTGCCGCGACAGCTGCCAATGGCTTGTATGACATTCCCAAGTTCGGCAATGTGTCTTTCCTGCACATGACCGATTGCCATGCGCAGCTCAAGCCGATTTATTTCCGTGAGCCCAGCATCAACTTGGGAATTGGGTCGATGCAAAACAATTTGCCTCACCTCGTTGGAGAGCATTTGTTGCAAGTGGCCAAGATCCGTCCTGGCACGGCAGAGGCCCATGCGCTGACTTTTCTGGACTTCGAAAAAGCCGCCAAGCGCTATGGCAAAGTAGGTGGTTTTGCGCACTTGGCCACACTGGTCAAACGCATGAAAGCCAGCCGCCCTGGTGCTTTGCTGCTCGACGGTGGTGACACCTGGCAAGGCTCGGGCACCAGCTTGTGGACCAATGGTCAAGACATGGTGGACGCCTGCAAACTGTTGGGCGTGGACGTGATGACTGGCCACTGGGAATTCACCCTGGGCATGGAGCGTGTCAAAGAAATCGTCGAAAAAGACTTTGCAGGCAAGGTCGACTTTGTGGCGCAAAACATCAAGACCAGCGACTTTGGTGACCCGGTGTTCAAGCCCTACGTGATCCGCGAGATCAATGGCGTGCCTTGCGCCATCATCGGCCAGGCCTTCCCCTACACCCCGATTGCCAACCCGCGTTACATGGTGGCCGACTGGGAGTTCGGCATCCAGGACGAGAACATGCAAAAGATGGTGGGCGAAGCCCGTGGCAAAGGCGCCCAGGTGGTGGTCGTCATCAGCCACAACGGCATGGATGTGGACCTGAAAATGGCCAGCCGCGTCAGCGGCATCGACGCCATCATGGGCGGCCACACCCACGACGGTATGCCCGTGGCCTCCATCGTGTCCAACAAGGGCGGCAAAACCTTGGTGACCAATGCGGGCTCGAACGGCAAGTTTTTGGGCGTGCTGGACTTCGATGTCAAAGACAAAAAAGTCAGCGACTTCCGCTACAAGTTGTTGCCCGTGTTCTCGAACATGCTGCCCGCTGACAAAGAGATGGACGCCTTGATCACCAAGATCCGTGCTCCATACGAAAGCAAGCTGGCCGAAAAACTGGCCGTGACCGATGGTCTGCTCTACCGCCGTGGCAACTTCAACGGAACGGGCGACCAGTTGCTGGTCGATGCCTTGCTTGACGTGCAAGGCGCTGACATCGCGTTCTCGCCGGGCTTCCGTTGGGGCACTACGCTCTTGCCAGGCCAGGCCATCACGCGCGAGTGGTTGCTCGACATGACCGCCACCACTTACTCGTACGCCACCGTGACCGAGATGACGGGCGAGACCATCAAGACCGTGCTCGAAGACGTGGCCGACAACCTGTTCAACCCGGACCCTTATTACCAACAAGGCGGCGACATGGTGCGTGTGGGCGGCTTGACGTACAGCTGCAACCCGGTGGCCAAGGCGGGTCAACGCATTGGCGATATGCGCCTCAAAGGACAACTCATCGAGGCGGGTAAAAAGTACAAGGTGGCTGGCTGGGCCCCAGTGGCCGAAGAAGCCCGCAACCAGGGCAACAAGCAGGTCTGGGAAGTGGTGGAGACCTGGCTCAAAGCCCAAGGCGGTCGCATCAAGCCGCGCCAACTCAACGCACCCAAAATCATGGGCGCATTGCCCAACAAGGGTTACGTCGCTTGATGCGCGTGTGCAGCGCCACATAAAACTGTCCAGCGCTGCACCGTTAGAGGAGGTATCACCATGAAAAGAAGACAACTGTTGTGGGCCAGCGCGGCCATCGGTGGCGCTGCCCTGTGGCCCGAGGCCCGATTGCTGGCGCAGCAAGCGCAGGACTTCATCGAAGGCCCGCCGGTGACAGACATTCCGGCGCAACAGCTGTCGCCCCATGTCTGGATGATCTACTCTCCCGATGGATTTCCCACCCCTGAAAACCGGGGCATGATGGCCAACGTCATCTTTGTGGTGACCTCGGCCGGTGTGGTGGTGATCGATTCGGGGGCCTCGCTCCAAATCGGTCAGATGGCCATCCGCATGATCCGCAAGGTGACCGACAAACCCGTGGTGGCGGTGTTCAACAGCCACTACCACGGTGACCATTGGCTGGGCAACCACGCCTTCGTCAAAACTTATGGCGACAAGCTCCCCATTTATGCGCTGCCCAGCACCATTGAAAAACTCAAAGGCGCAGAAGGCAATTTGTGGCGCAGCCTGATGGAGCGCTGGACCAACCAGTCCACTCTGGGGACCCAGGTGGTTTTGCCCAACACGCCCGTGCAGCATGGTCAAGTCCTGCAGTTCGGTGACGTGAGTTTCAGGTTGCACCATTACGGCACGGCCCACACCCCGTCGGATTTGTGTGTCGAAGTGGTGCAAGACAAGGTGACGGCGTTGGGCGACATCGCCATGACCAACCGCATCGCCAACATGGACGAAGGCTCCTACCCCGGTACCTTCAAATATTACAAAGCCCTGCAAGCCGCCACGGGCGATCAGCTGTGGGTGCCCGGTCACGGCCAAGCCCGTAAAGACCTGCTCAAGACCTATGGCGAATTCATGGCCGGCATTTGGGAGCCTTGTCTCAAAGCGGTCGAAGATGGCAAGTCTGAAGCTGAGGCCAAAGCGGCGGTCCTGAAAGACCCGCGTGTGGCCTCACGGGCCAAGACCATGCAAGGCTATGAAGGCAACATCGGCAAGTACATCAGCTTGGCCTACTTGGAAGCCGAGAAGGTCGCGTTTTAAAAGCAAAAATCCGCAGCGTTTTCAACGTGTGCGGATTCAGTCTTGGTGCCCCCGACAGGAATCGAACCTGTATCACTCCCTTAGGAGGGGAGAGTTCTATCCATTGAACTACGGTGGCCAAGCAGCGGATTGTAATGGCCCGCGCTACCTCAGGATGGGCGAAGTGTTTTGGGGTGCGCCACCTGTCAGCGGCTGCCAATGAGCCGCTGCCTCAAAGGGGTTGGCTGTTCAAGAGCAGGTACTGCATGTCATCCAAGGCTTCATGCACACGGCGGCCTTGGAAAAACAATTTCAGGGTGTGCAATTCCTGGCTGTGCACCAGGAAGGGTGCTGAGCCATAAACACTTTTGGTCATGCCCGCTTTGAGTTGCAGCAATGTTTTTTGGTTTTGACTGTCGAGCACACACAGTTCAGTGTCCGCCTGGGCCTCCAAATGCACGTAGTTGCCTGGTTTGAGCGGTTGGCTTGGTGTGTGTGCTTTGCTGTGGTCGCGGTGCTGCCAATCACAAGCCGATGCAGGTGTTGACGTTGAGACCTTGATCGCAGCAAGGGGAGGCTCGCCGCTTGCTGGGGTCAAGCCGATGACCTTGGCGGGCGGTGCTGAAAGCGCCTGCGCCTGTTTTATTGGGGCAGATGGCTTGGCTTCTGGTTTTGAAGGGACCATGGGCAACGGGTCCTGCATGACCGAAACGGCAGCGTGGACGTGGGTGGCGGATGCATTGCCCATGCCCCAGGGCTTCATGGCGGTCAGTGCCACCAAACCCAGCAAACCCAAAGACCCCCAAAAAGCTTGTTGTATCAGCCTGCGACTTCGGTCATTGGAAGGCGCCTTGGGTTGGTGGACGAGCGCTTGGGCCATTCCGGTGGCCATGTCGAAGGTCTGCTCGTCTTCGTGCGGTTCGGTGGGTTCAACGACCACATGCACAGGCTCTGGCATGACCAGTTCGTGACCCAATTTCTTGAGCAGTTTGACACCCGTGCTGCGCTTGATGGCCAGGTTGTAAAAACTGTTGTTGCCGCCCAGCTCGAGTTCTTTGAGCTGTGCCAGCGAGACGGTGTTGTTCCGTGCAAATACCAGTGCATCAATACCTGCCTCTTCCCGCAAACTTCGCAAGAGCTGCCCATCTTCAGCACGCCATGAGGGATTGTTCATAAGTGAAAGCTGATACCAGTGAGACGCATGCCCAAAAGGGCCGATCGGCGATGATAGTACAGTTTTGCTATTTATTTAGTTAACTTTATTCGCTATGTAGTTTATTTGTCGTCTTTCATGTGGGGTCTGGATCAGCGGCTCAATCTCGCCGCACTGTGAAGATCAGATCCAGCGCACTTTGCTCCCCGGCTTGGGCCCGCAGGGTCAAGCGGCGCGAGAGATCATAAAAAATATACAAACTGCCGAATGCGCCACTCAGGCTGGTTTCGTAGGCCAGGTAAAAGTCTTTGGACAGGCGCTTGCCCAGTGTCACTGCGGCACCTGTGGCGGTGGCGTCCGAACGGCTGCCGCTGCCCAAGGAAATTTCGTCCAGCCCCAGGCTGCTGGCCAACTCGCCACTCAGGCTTTTCCCGTTGCCGCTGAGCAGGGCCACCGCCGCTTGTTGCAACACGGCGGATTCGGCACCGCCATTGGCCGCGGATCGGCCCAGCACCAGCCAAGCGAGTTTGTCGGCGTCGGGCAGGTCCGGGTCTGCGTACAAACGGATGCGTGGGAGCAAAGCAGTGCCAGTGATTTGCACGCCCACTTTTTGGGGAAGGTTGGGGCGCAGTGCAATGATGTCGAGGCTGGGATTGTCGTAGGGGCCATTGAAGCGCAGTACACCGGTGTCGATGTTCAACTGCTGGCCA
>JAKFXJ010000183.1 GCA_021731425.1 Limnohabitans sp.
CTACGGCCAGCGGGTTGCCCAAGAGTGCGGCATCGGTGAAGACATCGACTTGTTGGAAAGCGCGGGTTTTCATGGCGGTGTCTGGATGCAAGTTGATCAAAGTGATTCGCGGATCGCCGCAGCCAACGCGCTCATGCCGGTGTTGATCTGGTCCACCGTGGCGGTCACAAAGGACAGGCGCAGGGTGCTTTCGTTGGCATCTCCAGCGTAAAAAGCCGAGCCCGGCACAAAGGCCACGCCTTTTTCCACGGCTTTGTCCAGCAAAGGAATCGCCTTGAGGCCCTTGGGCAGTTGCACCCACAAGAACATGCCACCCACCGGGCGGTTCCAGGTCAGGCCCAGGCCCGCCATTTCGCGGTCGAGCGCGGCCAGCATGGCTTCGCACTGCTGTTTGTACAGGGCGCGGATGGTGGGCACATGGCGCTCGATGAAGCCGTCTTTGAGCACTTCAGCCACCACGCGCTGGTTGAAGCTGGGCGTGTGCAGGTCGGCCGCTTGTTTGGCCTGCAAGAGCTTGGGGTAAAGCGCAGGGGGTGCGACCAAATAACCCAAGCGCAGGCCGGGGGCCAGGATTTTGGAAAACGAGCCCAAATACACGCTGCCTTCAGGATGGCGCGAGCTCAGCGAGGGTGCGGGCGGCGCGTCAAACCACAGGTCGCCGTAGGGGTTGTCTTCGATGATCGGCAAGCCAGACTCGACAGCCACTTGGGCCACGGCGGCGCGGCGCTCTTCGGTCATGGTGCGGCCGGTGGGGTTCTGGAAGTTGGGCAGCAGGTACACAAAGCGGGCTTTGTCGGCTCCGGTGCCCACTTTGGCTCGCAGGTCGTCCGCATCCACGCCATGGTCGTCGCTGTCCACACCCACGGCCACAGGCTCCATGGGGGTGAAGGCTTGCAGTGCGCCCAAGTAGGTGGGGGTTTCGACCAGGATGCGGCTGCCCGCGTCGATCAGGATCTTGGCGACCAGGTCCAGGCCTTGTTGGCTGCCGGTGGTGATCAGCACCTGGTCGGGGGTGATGCGCATGCCCTGTTTGAGCAGGTCTTGTGCGACCCATTCGCGCAGCGGCGCATACCCTTCGCTGGCGGCGTATTGCAAGGCGGCTTTGCCGTCATCTCTGAGCACGCGCTCGCTGGCTTCGCGCATGGCGTCGATCGGGAAGGTCTGCGGCGAGGGCAGGCCGCCCGCAAAGCTGATGATGCCGGGCTTTTCGGTGACCTTGAGGATTTCGCGGATCACCGAGGGGTTCATTTTTTCGGCGCGTTGGGCCAGTTTCCAGTTCATGTTGTGCTCCTCAATTTTTTGTTCAGTTCGATTTTGGGGTGTTGGCCATGCGCCGCCCCATGAAAACCGTGGCCACCACCAGCAGGGCAAAGCCCAGGGTCATGGCATCCAGCGATTCTCCCAGCAAAGGCACTGCGGCCAGAATGGTGATGAAAGGTTGCAGCAATTGCAGCTGGCTCACGCGCAGCGGCCCGCCCAGCGACAGGCCGCGGAACCAGGCAAAAAAGCCCGCCCACATGGAGAACACGCCCACGTACAGCAAGGCCAGCCACGAGAGGGGCGCTATGGTTTGGTCGGGCCAGGTGAGCCAGGCCCCGGGCAGCGTGATGGGCAAGGCCATGACACACACCCAGCTGATGACTTTTTCTGCGCCCAAGCTGGCTGTGACTTTGGCCCCGGCCACATAACCCAGGGATGCGGCCACCACCGCGCCCACGAGCAGGGTGTCGGCCCAGGTCAGGCCAAAGCCCTGCGCCACACCATTCGCCATTTGTGCAGCACGCAGCAGGCTGTAAACCGCGACCAAGGCGCTGCCCAAAGCGGCAAACACCCAGAACCCGAGGCGGGCGCGTTGGTGCATGAGCCAAGCAGCGGCGGCCGCCGTGGCCAGTGGCAGCAAGGAGGTGATCACTGCCGCGTGGCTGGCCGTGACATGGCGCAGCGCCCAGCCCAGCAGCAAGGGGTAACCGATCACATTGCCCACCAGCGAAAGCAACAAAGGGCCGCGCTGCTCAGGGGTGGGCCATGGTGCACGCACGGCCAGAAGATAAATGAGTGACAGACCTCCGGCCAACGCTGCGCGTGCCCAGGTCACAAACCAAGGTGACATTTGTGGTGCGTCCATCGTGCCTGTGGCCAGGCGTGTCATGGGCAAGGTGAGTCCAAATATGAAAACACCCAAAAATCCCAGCCATAGGCCCAGTTTTTCGCGTTGGAGTTCTTGACCGTTCATGAGGCATTAACCCGCGCTTTGGCGCAGGCCGTTCAAAATCCAAAAAGCCGTGGCCACCAACGCCACTGACATGCAGCGGTTGAACATCAGCAAGCGGCGACCGTGCGCCAGCCAGTGGCGCAGAATCGAGCCTGCCACCGCGTAGGTCAGGTTGCTGAAAAAACCATAGGCCACCATGATGGGCAGCAGCACCAGCGTGCGGGCCGTGGCATCTTCGCGCCCGGCCACCCAGCCTGCGACGATGGCCAAGGCCAGCATCCAGGCCTTGATGTTGAGGAATTGCAGACCCACGCCCTGCACAAACCCGACTTGCAGATTGGCGCTGTCGGCCTGCTGCAAGCTGCCGCTGTGCCACAAACGCGAGGCCAGCCAGAGCAAATACCCCGTGCCCAGTGTCACTATGCCCCATCGCAAGGGGGGAAAGGCCACCACCAATCCACCCAGACCGGTGGCGCAGAGGGTGAACAAAATGCCCCATCCCACCGGTACCGCGCACACAAAGCGCATGGCCCGGCGCAGGCCGTGGTTGGCGGCCATGGCGGTCGACAGTGTGGTGTTGGGCCCGGGCGTGAAGCTGCTCACGGTGGCCAGCACCAACAGGGCGCTGAGTTCTGAGGAGGTCATGCCTTTGAATGTAGTGCCGAAAGGCCACCGATCAGGTCGCCATTTGGACTTTGTCGCCGGCCATCAGCGGGCCGACAAAATTTCCCAGCGTTCCATGGCCGCCAGCAACACATCGTCGATTTCGGTGTCGCGCTTGAACAGCTTCTGTGCCAGACCCGGGTCGCGCTGGTAAATGCTGCCGTCCGCCAATTGCGCGCGGGCCTCGGCTTGCTCTTTTTCCAATGCTTCGATTTTGGCGGGCAACTCGGCCAGCTCGCGTTGCTCTTTGTAGCTGAGCTTGCTGCGGGTGGCAGCGGCCGGGGCGGCGGTATTCGTGACCGGGGCTACCGCAGCCGCTGGCGTCGACCCACTTCGCTGCGCTGCTTGTGCCCGGATGGCTTGGCTGCGCTGCGACTGCACCAGCCAGTCTTGCACCGAGCCTTCGTATTCGCGCCAGAGGCCCGGTTGAT
Organism: Limnohabitans sp.; assembly: GCA_021731425.1. Classification (GTDB taxonomy): domain Bacteria; phylum Pseudomonadota; class Gammaproteobacteria; order Burkholderiales; family Burkholderiaceae_C; genus Limnohabitans_A. The sequence continues at coordinate 3,307 of JAKFXJ010000183.1, forward strand.
CCGGGGCGCTTTCGCAGGCGATGATGCCGGTCACCACGTTGTCCATGAAGGCGCGGTCGTGGCTGACCAGAAACACGGTGCCTTCGTAGGTTTGCAGCAGCTCTTCGAGCAGCTCCAAGGTTTCGATGTCCAGGTCGTTGGTGGGTTCGTCCAGCACCAGCACGTTGGCTGGGCGGGCAAACAGGCGAGCCAGCAAGAGGCGGTTGCGCTCGCCGCCCGACAAGGAACGCACGGGCGATGTGGCCCGAGCAGGCGAGAACAGGAAGTCTCCTAAGTAGCTTTTCACGTGCTGACGCTTGTTGCCAATCTCGATCCATTCGCTGCCCGGGCTGATGAAGTCTTCCAGCGTGGCATTCAGGTCGAGCGCATCGCGCATCTGGTCAAAGTAGGCGACTTCCATCTTGGTGCCGCGGCGCACTTCGCCGCTGTCGGCTTCCAGTTCACCCAAAATCAGTTTGAGCAAGGTGGTTTTGCCGGCGCCGTTGGGGCCCAGCAAGCCAATCTTGTCGCCCCGCAGCAAGGTGCCGGTGAACTTCTGAATGATGGTGCGCACAGAGCCGTCCGGCTGGGTGAAGCTTTTGCTCACATCGGTCAATTCTGCGACCAGCTTGCCGCTTGGCACCCCTGAGGCCACTTCCATTTTCACGTTGCCCACTTTTTCGCGGCGAGCAGCACGCTCGCCCCGCAGGTTTTGCAATCGCGTGATGCGGCTTTGGCTGCGCGTACGGCGTGCTTCCACGCCTTTGCGGATCCAGATTTCTTCCTGAGCCAGCAGTTTGTTGGCTTTGGCTTGGATCACCGCTTCCTGTGCGAGTTGCTCTTCTTTCTGCACTTGGTAGGCGGCGTAGTTTCCGGGGTAAGGGCGCAGCTTGCCACGGTCCAGTTCGACAATGCGGGTCGCAATCCGGTCCAAGAACGCTCGGTCGTGCGTGATGGCGATCACGCTGCCTTTGAAGTCAATCAGCAGGTCTTCCAGCCAGGTGATGGCGTTCAGGTCTAAGTGGTTGGTAGGCTCATCTAAAAGAAGCACATCAGGACGGGTCACCAAAGCCTGGGCTAAGGCCACACGCTTGCGCATGCCGCCGGACAGCGATTGCACGATGGCGTTTGGGTCGAGCTGTAAGCGCTGAAGCGTCTCATCAAGGCGTTGCTCCCAGCCCCAGCCGTCGCGTGACTCAATTTGGCTTTGCAGCGTATCGAGGTCACCCCGGCTGTGCGTGTAGTCGTCGATCCATTGCACCACTTCGGCCAAGCCTTCACGGACAGCTTCAAAGATGGTGTGCTCTGCAATCAAGATCGGTTCCTGGGCAACAT
>JAKFXJ010000237.1 GCA_021731425.1 Limnohabitans sp.
CAGGGGGCATCACGGCCGAGCCCGCCACAGGCAGCGGCCCGGTCGGCAATGGCTGGAAGCCTTGCTGCTGCAAGCGCATTTGTTCGTAGCGGCCCATCGAGAGGGCTTCGGCTGCCGCGCCGTCGCGCACCACCACCGGGCGCAGGAACACCATCAGGTTGGTCTTTTTGCGGCTGCGGGCTTCGGACTTGAACAGGTTGCCAAAGAAGGGGACGTTACTCAGGCCTGGCACTTTTTCTTGGCTGTTGCTGGTGTCGTCTTGCAGCAAGCCGCCCAGCACCACGATGGCGCCATCGTCCACCAGCACACTCGATTCGATGGAGCGCTTGTTGGTGATCAAGCCCGATGACGAGGAGCTGCGTGTGTCGATGCTGCTGACCTCTTGGAAGATCTGCATTTTGACGGTGCCGTTTTCGCTGATCTGGGGTTTCACGCGCAGGGTCAGGCCCACGTCCTTGCGCTCAATGGTTTGGAAAGGGTTGACCGCGCCGCTGTTGCTGTTGTTGGCGGTGTATTGGCCCGTCACAAAGGGCACGTTTTGGCCAATGACGATCTTGGCCTCTTCGTTGTCCAGGGTGAGCAAGTTGGGAGTGGACAGCACGTTGGAGTCGCCATCGGCTTGTAAGAAACGCGCCAGTGCACCCAAGGCCAGCACCCCGTTGCGCCGTTGGCCCAGCGCCAGGTTGAAGCCTGTTGAGAGCACAGGGTTGCCTGCGGCCACGCCCGCGGCCAGGTTGAACACGTTGGTGCCGCCCACATTGAAGTTGGTGCCCAGTACACCCACGGCGCTGTTGCTGTTGCCTGAGCCGGTGCCGCTCATCCACTGCACGCCAAACTCGGCGGCTTTGTCGGCGTTGACTTCGGCGATCAGGCTCTCGACAAACACCTGAGCGCGGCGCTGGTCGAGCATGTCGATCACGCTGCGCAGCTGGCGGTATTGCGGCTCGGGCGCGGTGATGATGAGGGCGTTGGTGGCCGGGTCGGCCTGGATCTGGCCACCGGTAGACGGCTGGGCCGAGGCGCTGAGGTTGGCTGTGGACGCGCCCGCACCCGATGCAGCCGGGGTGCCAGAGGTGGCGGGGGTGGTGAGCGCGCCGCTGCGTGACTCGCCCGCGATGGCCGCACGCAAAGTGGTGGCCAGTTTGGTGGCGTCGGCGTTTTTCAGGTACACCACATGGATGTTGCCGCTGGCCGCGCCCGCGCCGGTGGCGCTGGGTTGGTCAAGCTGGTCCACCAAGCTGCGCACCAGGGCCAGCCGCGCTGGGTTGGCGGCCCGCACGATGAGTGCGTTGGTGCGCACCTCGGGGATGACGGTGGTCTTGAATGCGGTGTCGGTTTGGCCTTGGGCCGCCGGGGCAGCGGCCGCGCCCGACTCGATCAGGCGCTGCACCATGGGGGCCAGGTCACCCGCGATGGCGTGACGCAGGCGCAGCACCTCCACGCCCGTGGCGTTGGACACATCAAGCGCCGCAATAATGCGGCCCAGGCGCTGGAGGTTGTCGCTGTAGTCGGTGATGACCAAAGCGTTGGTGCCGGGGTTGACGTTGATGGTGTTGTTGGGGCTGATCAGGGGGCGCAGCACCGGCACCAGGTTGTTCACGTTTTCGTGGTTGAGTTTGAAGATTTGTGTGACGATTTGTCCGGTCCCACCAGGCACGGCCCCGGCCGACACGGTGCTGGTTTGGAGTTTGGCCTCGGCCTCGGGCACCACGGTGTAGAGCCCGGCTGATTCCACCAGTGCAAAGCCTTGTGTGAGCAGCTGCGCGGCAAACAAGCGCAGGGCTTGGGCTGGGGGCACGGGCACATTGCTCGACAGCGATAGGGTGCCTTTGACACGCGGGTCGACCACCACGTTGGCGCCCGACAGGGTGGCCAGTGTGCGGGCCACGGCTTCGATTTCGGCGTTCACAAAATTGAGCGTAACGGGTTCGCGGCGCGATGCCTTGAGGGCGGGTGGGTTGGCGATCGGATTGGCCACCGAGTTGGCCACCGGGCTGGCCGTCGGCTTGTCTGCGCTTTGGGCCTGCACCCCGGGTGTAAGGCAGCCCATGGCCGCTAGGCAGGCCACGGCCAAAACGCTGTGGGGCCAGCGGGCACGGTTCAAGGGGCGCATGTGAGCAAAGTCGTTCATGGTGTGGTGGTCTTGAATCGGTGGGTGCAGAAGTTGCATGGGGGGCTGAGGATGAACTGGGTTTATCCCAAAGACAGCAGGCTTCGCGCACCTTGGCGTCGGCCCAGAATGTTGAGCAAATTATCGAACGCGGCCTCATGGCCCTCGGCGGCGCGGGCCTCTCCGGTAAAGCGCAGGCGCTGGCCCACCCATTGGCCTTGACCCGACAGCAGCAGGGGGCCTTGCAGTGTGCTCAACTCCAAGCCGGGTGTCGGGGTGCCTTCGGGGGTGCCGGTCAGAGCAACGCGGTAGCTGCCCATGGGCTTGACGGGGCTCAGGCGCGAGGACATCTCTTGCAGGTTCAGCGCTAATAGCCCCTGCATTTGCAGACGGCCTTGTGCCCAGTGCAATTGCAGCGCCTCGGTGCGCAGTTGCAGCTGGCCTTGGGCTTGCAAGGTGTTCCACGGTGCGCCCAGTCCCGTGAGCAAGGCGGCGGGCCAGTTGGAGCCATGATCGCTGACCTGCATGTGCAGGGTGTTCCAGCCCAGGGCCACTTGCACGCTGGCGGCTTGCGCCATGCAGCAATCTGCCCGCCAGCTCAGGCCCAGGCCGGTCAGGGCGGGTGACAAGGTCCAGTGCAGGCGCCCAGGCAGGGCCTGCGGCTGGCGGCTGCCCGCGCCGCCGCTGAGCAGCAGCTGGGCCGAGCCTTGCCAGACCGTGCCACGGGGGTTGAGCCATTGCACCTGGCCTTGGCTGGCCTGTGCCACGCCCCAGGCCAGCCAGCGGGCAGGAGCCCAGACCGCCAGCGCCAAGACCAACCCCAAGAGCGCACCCAGCAGGGCCATTGACCAAGGTGAGCGTGCCGCGCTGGCGGCTTGGGTGTTGTAGCGGGAAGGCGCTGTCATGGTGGGCATCGCATTCATGGCAGGCGCAGTACCAGGCTGCCGCGCCAGGTGACTTCAGGGCTGTCTGTTTTGGTGGGGCTGACTTGTTGCAGCTGGGCTTGTGTGGGCAAGGCCTGGGCATTGTCTCGTGCCAGGCTCAGCCAGCGGGCCAAGGCAGCCGCCGGGGCGGCTTGCAGGCTCAGGGTGGCGCTGTCGCCTTGCAGGCTGATGCGAGCGTTGGGGCCGAGCTCGGTCAGATTTTTTTCCAACCACAGAGCCGCATCGGTGCGGGCGATGGCGCGGGGTTTTTGCAGGCCTTGGGCCTGCGCTTGCAGCTGGCGCATGCGCTGACTTTGGGTGTCAAGTTGGGCTTGGCGGGCGGGGGCCTCTTGCCAGGTGCGCAGCGCCGGAGCCAGTGCCAGCATCCACAGCGCGGCCAGGCTCAGCACCCAGACGCCAATGGCTAGCAAGACCCGCTCACGCGGGCTGCGCCCAGCCCAGGCTGCTTGCAAGCTTTGGCGCAGGGGTGTCATCCAGGTGTGAAGGCTCATGGCTTGGCCTCCGCTGGGGCGATCATCAGCCAGCCGTCCCCTTGGGCTCGCCAGGTGTAGCCCAAGGCGCTCAGGCTTTGTTGCAAGGCTTGTTGCTGGGTCGCATTGGGTTGAAAGTCTTGTACGCGCATCTGGCCTGTCTGGTAAGACCATTGGCGAGGCGCGGTCAGCCCAGGTGGCAGGGCTTGGCCCAGCGCGGCCAGCATGGTTTCGAAGTCGCCCGCGCCCAGTTGCCCCGAGTTTTGGCGCAGTCGCTCGACCTGCTGGGCCATTTGCAGCGGCGCATCGATCACCAAGCTGGTTTGTGGGAAGGTCTCGCGCAGCACCTGCGCCCAGCTGCTTTGCTGGGCTTGCCAGTCGGCGCGGGTTTTCCAGGCCCAAGCATTGATGCCCACCAATTGGGCGGCCAGCAAGATCCACAAGCCCCAGCGTGCCGGACGCCAAGCGGGGCTGTGCCGCAGGTGGCTGGCGGTGCGTTGCCAGCTTTTCAATTGGCGGCTGCTGGCGTTGGCACGCAGCTCAAATTGGGCCAGGTCCCAATCACCGGCCACGGCGGCCAGCCAGTGCTGGGCCGGGGGCATGAGGCGCACGCCAGAGCCCAGCAGTTCTGAAGCCACGGCCACGGCCGCGGGTTCGGCCTGCAGCAAGGCCGTGGCGTGCTCGGGCTCGGTCAGCCCCAGCTGTTCTTGGGCGGCTAAGCCCGCTTGGCGCAAGGCTGTCCAGGGCTGGCCCCAGACACCGCGCTCGGGGTGGCTGACCCACAGCCAGCCCGTGTCCGCGTCGCCCAGGCCCGTGATTTGCACCGGGCTGGAAGCCGCGCCCGGCGCGAATTCGGGCACGATGCGGTGCACGGGCAGCCCGGCTTGTTCGAGGGCATTCAGATGAGCGCTGAGCCAGGCACGGTCACACACAGCCACCCAAGGGCGGGGGAGCTTGGCTCCATCGGCCTGCAAGGCCAGGTGCAGGTGTTCGGGGTCGTCAAGCAGGCGGTCTTCCAGCAGGCCTTGCAAGGCCGCTTGTACGCGCTGAGCCTGTTTGTGCAGACCTGCGGGCAGCTCAA
>JAKFXJ010000323.1 GCA_021731425.1 Limnohabitans sp.
AGCAGGTGCTCGAATTCTTCTTCGGTCTCGCCCGGGAAACCGGCAATGAAGGTGCTGCGAATCACCAACTCGGGACACAACTCACGCCAGCGCTGGATGCGCTCCAGGTTTTTTTCACCACTGGCTGGGCGCTTCATGCGGCGCAGCACATCGGGGTGGCTGTGCTGAAACGGCACATCCAGATAAGGCAAGACCAAGCCCTGCGCCATCAGTGGGATGATGTCGTCCACGCTGGGGTAAGGGTAGACATAGTGCAACCGCACCCAAGCGCCATGCTCGCGGGCCATCTCGCCCAGGGTCTGCACTAGCTCCAGCATACGGGTTTTGACCGGCTTGCCGTCCCAAAAACCGGTGCGGTATTTCACATCCACACCATAAGCCGAAGTGTCTTGGCTGATCACCAGCAACTCTTTCACGCCACCTTCAAACAAGGCCTTGGCTTCTTTGAGCACATCGCCAATCGGGCGCGAGACCAGGTCACCACGCATGGACGGGATGATGCAAAACGTGCATCGGTGGTTACAGCCTTCGCTGATCTTCAAATACGCATAGTGGCGCGGTGTGAGCTTGAGGCCCGCTTCGCCAAAGCCACCGGGCACCAAATCCAGAAAGGGGTCGTGCGGCTTGGGCAGGTGCGTGTGCACCGCGTCCATGACCTCTTGGGTGGCGTGTGGACCGGTCACGGCCAGCACGCTGGGGTGCATTTCCCGCACCATGTTGCCGCCGCCCTCGCCTGTTTTGGCCCCCAAGCAACCGGTCACGATCACTTTGCCGTTTTCGTTCAAGGCCTCGGCAATGGTGTCCAGGCTCTCTTGGATGGCTTCATCAATGAACCCGCAGGTGTTGACGATCACCAGGTCTGCGCCCTCAAAGGTCTTGGAGGTCTGGTAGCCCTCGGCGCTCAGTTGGGTCAGGATCAGCTCGGAATCGGTCAGCGCTTTGGGGCAACCCAAGCTGACAAAACCCACTTTGGGAGCGGGCTGGCTGGTGGGCAAGGAGGCGGAAGCGGTCATTTCACTCATCCCCCCATTGTCCCTGCAAAAACGACTGGCTTGTGACAAAAGGGCATCCAGCGCCCATCAAGTCCTCAAACCCATGACACCCAAGAGCTGTTCGGTGTTCTTCTGGATCTGCTTTTGCATCTGCTCCTGCATCTGCGTCATCACGTTTTGCGAGGGGTTAGCCAAGCCCGAAAACATGTTGTGCATCATGGGCGTTTGCCACTGCATGAACTGGGCCCACACTTCCGGGCTGAGCGCCGGGCTGGACTCGCTGAGCTTGCTTTGCCAATCCATGAATGACTGCACATGGCTCTCCAAATAAGAACCCATGTGCCCCTGCATGGCATGGCCATAAAAACGGATGATGTTGGACAGCACCGCCTCGCTGAACATGGGCACCCCGGCCGATTCCTCTTCCAGAATGATCTGCAGCAAGATGGAACGTGTCAGGTCTTCACCGGTTTTGGCGTCCACCACCACCATGGGCGATGCGGTCATGACCAGTTTTTTGATCTCGGCGAGCGTCACATAGCTGGAGCTTTGTGTGTCGTACAAGCGCCTGTTGGGGTATTTCTTGATGGTGCGCACAGACCGGGGCTCAGCAGCGCTGGCGCTCCCGGCTGGTTTGGTCGACTTGGCTTGGGGCTTGACCGGCACTGAAAACTCCTGATGGGGCACTGCCATTGAAAAATCTGCTGCAATGCAGCATTCTAGGCACACACCCCTGCGATGGATCCCTTGGTTTACCCTGAGCCCGCCAAGACGACTGGGCTGACAAGCCTGTGAGCTTTTTTGTTGCCCATCACCCCGATCCACCCTCTTTACCTGCGAAAATACGAAACTATGTTCACCGGAATCATCACCGGCGTGGGGCGAATCGTCGCCATCCACGACCTGGGTCGCTCTTTACACCACGGCAAGCGCCTCACCATCGAGGCCCCCGCCGGGTACCTTGACGATGTGGGCCTGGGCGACAGCATCGCCCTGAACGGCGCTTGCATGACCGTCACCACCTTCAGCCCCGAGAGCCGTCAGTTCACCATCGACATCTCGGCCGAATCGCTGGACAAAACCAGCGGTTTGGACCAGCAAGGCACCGTCAACCTCGAAAAAGCACTGCGTGCCCACGACCGCCTGGGCGGGCACATCGTGTCGGGCCATGTGGATGGCGTTGGGCAAATCAGCCATTTCGAGCAAATCGGTGAAAGCTGGGAGCTGCGCGTCCTAGCCCCCCACGCCTTGGCCAAATACCTGGCCTACAAAGGCTCAATCACCGTCAACGGCGTGAGCCTCACCGTCAACCGCGTGGCCGATCTGGCCGATGGCTGCGAGATCAGCATCAACTTGATTCCGCACACCGTGGACAACACCGCCCTCGGCAGCCTCCAAGCAGGCAGCAGGGTCAACCTCGAAATCGACACCGTGGCCCGTTATGTTGAGCGCATGCTCAGCGCAGGCCTGACTCAGAAAGACTCAGCATGAACGCGCCCGCGCAACTGACCCCTGTGGCGATTTCGCCTGTCGAAGTGATCGTGGCCGAGATGAAAGCCGGTCGCATCGTGATCCTGGTCGACGAAGAGGACCGCGAAAACGAAGGCGATCTGGTCTTGGCGTCTGACCATGTCACGCCAGAAGCCATCAACTTCATGGCCCGCTTTGGCCGGGGCCTGATTTGCCTGACACTCACCCGTGAGCGCTGCGAATTCTTGAAGCTGCCGCCCATGGCCGCGCGCAACGGCACCGTCTACAGCACGGCCTTCACCGTGTCGATTGAAGCCGCTGAAGGCGTGACCACCGGCATTTCGGCCGCTGACCGCGCCCGCACGGTGCAAGTGGCCGTGGCCAAAGCCAGCCAGCCCACCGATTTGGTTCAGCCCGGTCACATCTTCCCGCTGCAAGCGGTGGACGGCGGCGTGCTCATGCGTGCAGGCCACACCGAAGCCGGCTGTGACCTGGCCGCTATGGCCGGTTGCTCCGCCTCTTCTGTTATCTGCGAGATCATGAAAGACGACGGCACCATGGCTCGCCTGCCGGACTTGCAAATCTTCGCGGCCGAGCACGGCCTGAAAATCGGCACGATTGCCGACTTGATCGAATACCGCAGCCGCAACGAATCGCTGGTCGAGCGCATCGGCAGCCGCACCCTGCAAACCGCCCACGGCGAGTTCACAGCACACGCCTTCCGCGACCAACCCAGCCAAACCGTGCACCTGGCCTTGGTCAAAGGTGAGTGGTCGGCTGACGCGGAAGTGGCGGTGCGGGTGCACGAGCCGCTGTCGGTGCTCGACGCCCTCGAGGTCAACCGCGCCATGCACTCTTGGGGCTTAGACGCGAGCCTGAGCTACATCAACGCCCAAGGCCGCGGTGTGGCCGTGCTGCTCAACTGCGGTGAATCGGCAGACCAGTTGCTGGCCCAGTTTGAAGGTCGAGCCCGCTCGGCCCAAGCGCCTGAACGCGGCAAGATGGACCTGCGCACCTACGGAGTGGGTGCTCAAATTCTGCGCGAGTGCGGCGTTCACAAAATGCGCCTCATGGGCAACCCGCGCCGCATGCCCAGCATGACCGGCTACGGCCTCGAAATCACCGCTTACATCCCCAAGGAATAAACATGCAAGGCGCCAACCAAGGCCAGACCGAAGAACTCGACGGCCAATTTCTGCACATCGGCATCGTGCAAGCCCGCTTCAACGAAGACATCACCAACGCCCTGGCCAAAGCCTGCATTGAAGAACTCGAAGCACTGGGCGTGACCAGCATCGACCACGTCATGGTGCCGGGCGCTCTGGAAGTGCCCGTGGCCCTGCAGGCCATGGCCGAGCGGGCTGAGTACGACGCGCTGATTGCGCTGGGCTGCATCATCCGCGGCGAGACTTACCACTTTGAGCTGGTCGCCAACGAATCGGGTGCAGGCGTGAGCCGCGTGTCGCTCGACTACAACCTGCCGATCGCCAACGCGATCTTGACCACCGAAAACCTCGAGCAAGCCATTGCCCGCCAAACCGACAAAGGCCGGGACGCGGCCCGCGTCGCGGTCGAGATGGCCTGCATCATGGACGACCTGTCGGCCGACATGGCCGAGCTGGCCGACGATCTGGACGACGAAGAGACCCCCCGATGACCGAAGCCAACCCGACACCGGAGACCGCAGACGCAGGCCAAAAGCCCGCTGCCGGCACCCGCAAATCCTCGGCCAAGCCCGCCCGCAGCCGCTCGCGCGAATTCGCACTCCAGGCGCTGTATCAGCACTTGGTGGGCCGCAACGAAGCGTCTGACATCGATGTCTTCACACGCGACCTGTCGGGTTTTCACAAAGCCGACTCGGCCCACTACGACGCCCTGCTTTACGGCTGCGTGGCGCAAGCCCAGGCCTTGGACGCCCTGATCGCACCCAAGCTGGACCGCAGCTTTGCCGAAATCTCCCCCGTCGAGCGGGCCATCATGTGGATTGGCGTCTATGAAATGCAGCACTGCCTGGACGTGCCTTGGCGCGTGGTGCTCAACGAATGCATCGAGCTGGCCAAAGACTTTGGCGGCACCGACGGGCACAAGTATGTGAACGCCGTGCTGAACGGCCTGGCACCCGAGTTGCGCAGCGC
>JAKFXJ010000150.1 GCA_021731425.1 Limnohabitans sp.
ACCGCATCATCACCGACTTGGCCGTGAGCGGCAGCGTGCACTCGGGCAGGATCTTCATGTCTTCGGTGCCGTCTTTCTTCTTGGCGACGTGCTCCATCAAGATGATCACGCGCTTGACGCCCGCCACCAAATCCATCGCGCCGCCCATGCCCTTGACCATCTTGCCGGGGATCATCCAGTTGGCCAGGTCGCCCTTGTCGGTCACCTGCATGGCGCCCAGAATCGACAGGTTGATCTTGCCGCCGCGGATCATGGCAAAGGACTGCTCGCTGCCAAAGATCGACGAGCCCTTGATGGTCGTCACGGTCTGCTTGCCTGCATTGATCAGGTCGGCATCGACCTCATCTTCAGTCGGGAACGGGCCAATGCCCAGCATGCCGTTTTCGCTTTGCAGCCAGACTTCTTTGTCGGCGGGCACAAAGTTGGCCACCAGCGTGGGGATGCCGATACCCAAGTTCACATAGAAACCGTCTTCTAATTCGTGGGCCGCCCGTGCGGCCATTTGGTCTTGACTCCAGCTCATATCAGACTCCTGCTTTCTCAGTGATCGTGCGTTTCTCGATGCGCTTTCCCGGTTTCGCGTTCAACACGATGCGGTGCACATAAATGCCGGGCAAGTGCACGCTGTCGGGGTGCATCTCGCCAGTCTCGACGATCTCTTCGACCTCAACCACACAAATCTTGCCTGCCATGGCCACTGCGGGGTTGAAGTTGCGCGAGGTGTAACGGAACTGCAGGTTGCCGGATTTGTCAGCGCGGTGCGCTTTGACCAGCGACACATCGGGCACCAAAGCACGCTCCATCACATAGGTCTCGCCATCGAACTCGCGCAGTTCTTTGCCCTCGGCCACCAAGGTGCCCACACCGGTCTTGGTGAAGAAGGCTGGAATGCCTGCACCGCCCGCACGCAGCTTTTCGGCCAGCGTGCCTTGTGGCGTGAACTCCAGGGCCAGCTCGCCCGCCAGGTACTGGCGCTCGAACTCTTTGTTCTCGCCCACATACGAGGAAATCATCTTTTTGATCTGGCGGGTTTGCAGCAGCAAGCCCAGACCGAAATCGTCCACACCCGCGTTGTTGGAAATTGCGGTCAGATTTTGCACACCGCTGTCGCGCAGGGCAGCAATCAAGGCTTCGGGAATGCCGCACAGGCCAAAACCGCCCACGCCAATGAGTTGACCGTCAGCCACGATGCCCTTCAAGGCTTCGGCTGCGGAAGGAAAAATCTTGTTCACGCCAATCTCCAGACAGAGGATGAAAACGCTACGATACTACGTATTCAAATACGTAGTTTTTCGTAATGGTGAGTCCGTAGGCAGACTCCCGGCCATTGTCACAGGATTGCGCATGAGCTCAGCCCAAAAAATAGATTACCGCCTGGCTTTTGACTTGGCCCCCATCGGCATGGTGCTCTCACGCAACCGCACCATGGTCGACTGCAACCAGCGCGTGTGCGAGATGTTTGGCGTGCCGCGTGAACAACTGATCGGCCAAACCTTCCAACTGCTCTACCCCAGCGCCGACGAGTACGAGCGCACCGGCCAGCGGATCACCCCCATCCTGAACGCCAAAGGGGTTTACGCCGACGACCGCGTGATGAAACGCGTGGACGGCCGCTTCAAAGGCGAGACTTTTTGGTGCCATGTGACCGGGCGGGCGCTCAACCGCGAGGCTCCGCACGAAGCGGGCATCTGGACCTTTGAAGACCTGTCGGCCCGCAAACCCGTGAAAGCCGAACTCACCGCCCGCGAGCGGGAAGTCGCCGCCCACCTGATGGACGGCCAAACCAGCAAAGAAATTGGCCGCGCATTGGGCATTAGCCACCGCACGGTAGAAATTTACCGCGTCAAGCTGATGCGCAAATACCAGGCCTCTGGGGCGGCGGATCTGATTCAGAAGTTGATGCGGGGGTGAGCCACTTCGGGTGGAATCAATCTGTCAGCACCCAGTTTTCGACCCGCAAACCCGGCACACGATCGAACTCCCGCGTGTTGTTGGTGACCAAGGTCCAGTCCTCGGCCAGGGCGTGGGCGGCCAGCCACAAATCGTTGTTGCCAATCGGCAAGCCTTGCCGCTGCAAGCTCGCGCGGACATGGCCATAGTGCTCTGCGGCGGCCATGGGCAAAGCACTGGGGCGAATCATCTGAACCAACTGGTCCAAGGTTGCCAAAGCACGTTCACGGAATTGACTTTTTTCTGCGCCAAAACGCAGCTCACCTACCGTGATGGTCGACATGGCCAGCGCCTGCAGCGGGTGCTTTTTAAAATGTTGGCGCACGGCCAGTGGCTGGCCTTTGGCAATATAGATGCAAATGTTGGTGTCCAACAGATAGCGTTGGGCTCCGATGGCCACGGTCAAAACCCCTCGCGCTCTTGCGGCGGAGTGTCTTGCCTGCCTTCTGCCATAAAGTCAGCAGGCAAACTGCTCAACAGGTCAAACACGGCGGCGGCATGGGAAGGCACTTGCCGCAAAACGATGTCATTGCCTTGCCGAAAAATCTCGACTTGGTCAGCGTCAAATCGAAATTCTTTGGGCAAACGCACGGCCTGGCTGTTGCCTGATTGAAAGATACGAGCAAAGGTCATAGGAGCCTCCCGCATTGATGTAGATACGCCAAGTATATACACCCTGCAAAATGCGTCTACTCTTTTGAAGGGGCCTTGAATGCCGCCACCCGCCGCAAATGCTGCATCAGTCCGCCAAACTGCCGCTCGATCACTGTCAGCCGCTTGAAGCCGTGGCCCACGGCCAGCTCGTCGGTCATGCCCATGCCGCCGTGCAACTGCACCGCGCCCTGCCCCACCAACCGTGCCGCACGCAGCACCGATACATGGGCCGATGACACCCGCTCGGCGCGTCGCTCTGGGCTGTCGCCCAGCACATCGGCACAAGCGCCCACTGCCGCAGCGGCCTGCACCAGGGCCATGTACATGTCGGCCATGCGGTGTTGCAAAGCCTGAAAGGCCGCCAAGGGCTGGCCGAACTGTTTGCGCTGGCTGGTGTAGTTGAGCGTGTCACGCATCAAGGCCTGCATCACGCCCACGGCCTCGGCGCATGCGGCCAACATGGCGGTGTCCCACGCTTGCGAGAGCGCGGCCAGTGCATCACCTTGGCCGATGAGGGCTTGCACGGGCGTTTGGTCAAAGGCCAGCTCAGCCGCCCAAGCACCGTCGATCAGCCGCACATCACGCCGCTGAACCCCGCTGGCTGCGGGGTCAAGCAAACAGATGCGCAGCTGGTCCGCGTCGTCTCGTGCGCTGACCAGCCAATGCGTGGCTCCGGGTGCGCCACGCACCAGGGCTTTGCGGCCGATGATGTGCAGCTGACCGTTTGAATTGTGCAAACGGGTTTGCACCCGGCTCAAATCCGTGCGCCCTGCAGGCTCCAAAGCCGCCACGGCCAAGCGCACTTGGCCATCGGTCATGCCTTGCAGCAAAGCATCGGCTGCCGGGTCGCCCAGCGCCTGCAGCAAGTTGGCGCCCAGCACGGCAGCGCTGCTGTAGGGCTCGCCCGTCAAAGCCGCACCCAGGGCCTGGCAGATCAGCAGCTGCTCGGGCAAACCACCGCCCATGCCGCCCAAATGCTCGGGCAGCGCTGCACCCAATAGGCCCAGCTCGTGCGCCAAGCCCTGCCACAGCGGCGCAATCGCCTCTGGCGTTGCGATCATCTGTGCGCGTTTGTCAAACGGCAATTTGTCTTGCAGCCAGCCTTGCAGACTGGCCACGAGCATGGCCTGTGTCTCGTCCAGTGGCAACACAGGCTCCACCACCTCCGCGCCCAAAACGTGGCGGGCAATCAGGTTGCGCTGGACTTCGTTGGTGCCGCCATAAATCGACGCAGCGCGGTCGTTCAAATAAGCCCGGGTTGCAAACACAGACTCCTCGGGCACAGGCAACGCGTGGGCAGCAGCCTCCTCGATGGTCAAGCTGCTGGCACCATAGGCGCCTGCAATGTCCAGGCCCAACTCGGTCAGGTGTTGCTTGAGCTCGGTCCCTAGCACCTTGCCCATGGACGGCGCTGCCGGCATCCAAGCAGGTTGCGTGCCGCCGCCAATGCGGGCGGTCAGCACCTGCTGTTCCCAGGCGTGCAAGGCGTCGATGCGGCACTGCGCGTTGGCCAAGCTCAGGGCGATGTCTTCGTGCTCGGTTGCCGGCGCGCCTTGCGCAAAGGCTTCTTGCAAGGACTCGCGCAAGCGGACCAAACGGCCCCGCAAAAACGGCGCAGACGAGCCGCCCCGCTCGTGTTCCAGCAAAAATTTGGCAATGGTCCAGCCTTGGTTTTCTTCGCCAATCAGCGCGTCAGCGGGCACGCGGGCCTCGTCAAAAAAGACCTGGTTGAATTCGTGGTCGCCCGAGATGCTGATGATCGGCCGGATCTGGATGCCCGGGTTGTTCAGCTCGAACATCAAAAAGCTGATGCCTTGCTGGGGCTTGCCGCTGTTATCGGTGCGCACCAGGCAAAACATATGGGTGGCGCGGTGGGCGTGGGTGGTCCAGATTTTGGAGCCGTTGATCACCCACTCGTTGCCCTCGCGGCGGGCGCGGCATTGCAGCGATGCCAAGTCAGAACCCGACCCCGGCTCGCTG
>JAKFXJ010000006.1 GCA_021731425.1 Limnohabitans sp.
GGCCGGGTCGGCCGCACATGCCGAACAACGCGAAAGCGTGCCGGTGTTTGCGCTGTGGCCTTTAGCGGGCTGGAGTCGGGCGCTGTTTGTGGCTGTCTTTGTGGGCTTGACGCTGCTGGCCTGGGGGCAAGGCGATTACGGCCGCAGCCTGGCCGAAGACGTGATGGTGATGATGCTGTTTGGCCTGAGCCTGCAGTGGATGATGGCTTTGGGCGGCTTGGTCAGTTTTGGCCATGCGGCGTTTTTCGCGCTGGGTGCTTATGGCGCGGCGCTGTCGCACCTGCATTGGGGTGCGGGGTTGCCAGCAGCTTTGGCCGCGGGCATGGTGCTGGCGCTGGCCGTGGCTGTGGCGTTTGGGGCTTTGGTGGTGCGCAGCAGCGGGGTGTACCTGGCCATGCTGTCGCTGGCGCTGGCGCAAATGATTTGGGCGGGGGCCACGCAATGGGTTGACCTGACGGGCGGGGACAACGGCTTGATTGGCTTGCGTTTGATCGCTCCAGAGTCGCGTGCGCTGTGGGACGCGGCGCTGGTTGTCTTCATGCTTTTGGCTGTGGCGGGTATGGCCCGCATGGCGCGATCGAGCCGTGGTGCGGCTTTGCAGGCTGTGCGAGATGCGCCGCTGCGTGCTGCGGCCAGCGGTTTGCCCGTCCAAGCGTTGCGCTATCAAGTATTTGTGGGCAGCGCCACCTTGGCCGGTTTGGCTGGGGGCTTGTGGGCCGCATTCAAAGGGGCGGTGTTTCCCTCGGTCGCCTCGGTGGCCATGTCGGTCGATGCCTTGCTGGTCATCTTGCTGGGCGGTGTACACCAGCTGTGGGGCGCGGCTGTCGGCAGTGCGCTCTTGGTCTGGGGTGGGGCTGAGCTGGGCCAGGGTCTGGACTATTGGCGCGGGGTTTTGGGCCTGGTCATCATGCTCGTGATGGTGCTGGCGCCCAGTGGCGTGCTGGGTGGGCTGCAGAGGCTGTTGGCACGCTTCGCTTCACAGAGGAGCCGCGCATGAGCCTTCAAAAAGTTTTGCAGGTCAACGGTCTGGCCAAGCATTTTGGCGGCGTGCGGGCTCTGGACGGGGTCGACTTTGATGTGCCCGCAGGCCAGTGCGTCGCCCTGATCGGCCCCAACGGTGCGGGCAAGTCGACCTGCTTTGCCTGTCTGGCGGGCCAACAGGTGCCCACCGCGGGCGAAGTGCTGTGGCAAGGCCAGTCGCTCTTGGGCAAACCGCCCGCCGAGCGCCAGCGCTTGGGCGTGGCCCGCACCTTCCAGGTGGCGCAAACCTTTGAAGCTCTCACGGTCTTGCAAAACATCCAGCTTGTGCTGCGCGGTGCAGCGCCACTGGCCTGGTGGGACCGGCTGGACCGCCGCCAGCCCGAGCGGGCGCTGCGCCTGGCCGCGCAAGCGGGCTTGCAAGCCCAAGCCCACGCCACCGTGGCCGATTTGCCTTATGGCGCGAAAAAACGCTTGGAGCTGGCCATGGCGCTGGCGGGCTTGCCCGACGCTGTGCCTGGCTCCGGGGCAGACCAAGGAGCATACTCAGCCCAGTCATTGCTGCTTCTGGACGAACCCGCTGCCGGTCTCGCCCTGGCCGAGCGGGCCGACATGATGGCGTTGGTGCGCCAAGTGGCCTCACAAGGCGTGACGGTGCTCTACACCGAGCACAACATGGACGCCGTATTCGGCGTGGCAGACAGGGTGCTGGTGCTGATGCAAGGCCGCTTGGTGGCCGATGGCCTGCCCGATGTGGTGGCGCAAGACCCTCAGGTGCGCGAGCGCTACCTGGGGATGGATTTCGATCCGAACGCCAACGTGAAACCCGATGCGAAACTCGATGCGAAAGGTCTGCTCGATGCTCTCCGTTGAAGGCCTGAACGCCTGGTATGGCCAAGCCCAGGCCTTGTTCGACGTGAGCCTATCGGTGGGAGAGGGCGAGCTGGTGGTCATTCAGGGGCTGAACGGCGCAGGCAAATCCACGTTGCTGCAAAGCCTGATCGGTATTGGACCCCGTGCGCATGGCCGCATCACTTGGCAAAACGCACCCATCCAAACCTGGCCCGCGCACCGCCGCGCCCAAGCAGGTTTGGGTTTTGTGGCGGAAGACCGGCGTTTGTTCACCGGCTTGTCGGTGGCAGAAAACCTGTGGATTGCTGCAACCTCGGGTTCAAGCGCTCAGACCACACCCGCGCAGCGCTTTGAGCGCGTGATGGCCTTGTTTCCGCAGTTGCAAACCATGCTGCACCGCCCGGCCAGCCAGATGAGCGGGGGAGAGCAGCAAATGCTGGCGCTGGCCCGCACGCTCATGACCGGCCCGCGCATGCTGCTGCTGGACGAGCCATGTGAGGGCATTGCACCGGTGCTGGTGGCGGCCATGCGCGACGCCTTGCTGCAACTGGCCCGCGAAGGCGTGGCCATGCTGGTGGCCGAGCAAAACAACATCTTGGCCCAGCATGCGCAGCGGGTGTTGGTGCTGACCAGCGGGCGCATGGATTTGGCGGCATGAGCCCCGCTTGAGGGGGGGCATCCTTTACACTGCCTCATCACAATGAGCGGTCAAAGCCGCCAGAGACAAAACACCATGATCATCACCAGCCTTCTCGACACCGACCTGTACAAGTTCACCATGATGCAGGTCGTGCTGCACCAGTTTCCGGGGGCGCAGGTCGAATACAAGTTCAAGTGCCGCAACCCGGGCGTGCCTTTGGCGCCTTTTGTCAAAGAAATTCGCGAAGAAATTCACTCTTTGTGCAGCCTGACTTTCAAGGAAGGGGAGCTGCAATACCTGCGATCGCTGCGTTTCATCAAGAGTGACTTTGTGGATTTTCTGGGTCTGTTCAAACTCAATGAAAAGTCCGTGGTGGTCACAGCGCTGCCCTCCGGTGAGATCGACATCACCATCCAGGGCCCTTGGCTGCACACGATTCTTTTTGAGATCCCCGTGCTGGCCATTGTCAACGAGGTGTACTTCCGCAACACCCAAAAAGTGCCCGACTTGATGGAAGGCCGCCGCCGTCTAGACACCAAGATCGGCCAGCTACAGGCCCCGGGTCTTGAAACGCTGAAGATTGCCGACTACGGCACACGGCGGCGTTTTTCCCGCGCTTGGCACGAAGAGGTGCTGCGCGTGCTGTCAGCCCGTTTGGGCACTGGCCCCACTGGCCAGTTTGCAGGCACCAGCAATGTGTACTACGCCTATTTGTTGGGCCTCACGCCCTTGGGCACCATGGCGCACGAGTACCTGCAGGCCTGCCAGGCCTTGGGCCCGCGTTTGCGCGACAGCCAGGTGTTTGCCTTTGAGTCGTGGGCCAAGGAGTACCGGGGCGACTTGGGCATTGCGCTCAGTGATGTGTATGGCTTTAATGCCTTTTTGCGCGACTTTGACCTGTATTTCTGCAAGCTGTTTGACGGTGCCCGCCACGACAGTGGCGACCCGTTCAGTTGGGGCGAGCGCATGATCGCGCACTACCAGCACAACCGGGTCGACCCCAAAACCAAGACGCTGATTTTCAGTGACGGCCTGACGATTCCGCGCACGATTGAGCTTTACCAACAGTTCCACGACCGCTGCCAGCTGGCCTTTGGTGTGGGCACCAACCTCACAAACGACTTAGGTTACGAGCCGCTGCAAATCGTCATCAAAATGACCCGTTGCAACGGCCAGCCTGTGGCCAAACTTTCAGACTCGCCAGGCAAGGGCATGTGTGATGATGAAAAATACCTGGCTTACTTGCGCCAGGTGTTCGAAGTTTCACCCGGCAACTGAATCGGGCTCTTTCACCGTTAATATCAGTTTCATTCAATTGGAGATTTGCACCATGAAGCTTTTGGGGACACGATGGACCGCTTGGTTGGCTTTGCCAGCATTGTTGGCCATGTCTGGGGGGGCTTGGGCCGCCGATTTTGATGGCGCTCAGCTGTCTGTCCTCTGGGGGGTGCCTTTTGCGGGCATTTTGTTGTCGATTGCCTTGATGCCTTTGCTGGTGCCCAACTTTTGGCACCACCATTACGGCAAAGTGGCCGCCGCTTGGGGTTTGGCATTTCTGGTGCCTTTTGCCCTGATGTTCGGTCCTGCAGCGGCTGGCGCGAACACGGTGCATGCTCTGTTTGCTGAATACATTCCCTTCATCATCTTGCTCACGGCCTTGTTCACCGTGTCGGGCGGCATTTTCATCCGTGGCAATTTGCACGGCAGCCCGGGCCTGAACACCGCCATTTTGGCGATTGGTGCTTTCTTGGCCAGCTTCATGGGCACCACAGGGGCGTCCATGCTGCTGATTCGTCCACTCATCCGCGCCAACGACAACCGCAAGCATGTGGCGCATGTGGTGGTGTTTTTCATCTTCATTGTCTCCAACGCAGGTGGTTCATTGACGCCTTTGGGCGATCCCCCTTTGTTTTTGGGCTTTTTGAAGGGCGTTGACTTTTTCTGGACCGTCAAAACCATCTTCCCCGAGACCTTGTTCCTCGTGGGCAGCTTGCTGGCCATCTTCTTTGTCCTGGATTCTTGGTTTTACCGCCGTGAAGACTTGTTGCCGCAAGACCC
>JAKFXJ010000092.1 GCA_021731425.1 Limnohabitans sp.
GCTGCTGCTGCAGGAGATCAAGGAACACGGCATGAGCGAGCGGGTGCAGATTTTGTCCTTCGACTGGCGCACCCTGCAAGTGGTGCAGAAACTCGCCCCCGGCATGCCCACCGTTTACATCACGGCGCAACTGCCCGCATTGGACAACCTGGGCATCAAGTCAGGCCAACCCTCGGCCTGGACTGCGGGGTTTCAGTACGCGCAACACGGCTCTGTGCCCCAAATGATCAAAGCCGCTGGCGGCTCGCACTGGTCATCGTTCTGGCGCGAGCTCGATGCCCAGAAAGTGCGCGAGGCCCAGAGCCTGGGCATCAAAGTGCTTGCCTGGACCGTGAACGACCGCCAAAGCATGGGCCAGATGCTGGACTTGGGGGTGGACGGTCTGGTAACCGACCGCCCGGACATCGCGGCGGACCTGCTCAAGGAGCGCGGCATCCGGTGGTCAGCCCCGCGCTGAATGGCGCCAGTCCCTCGCGAGGCTCGCGGCCTCAGGACTGAACCGAAAGCGGCGTGCCACGGTCTCGGTGCATCCACTGATGCACCAGCACCGGGATCATGATGGCCACGCCCAGCAAACTGATTTTCAGGCCCGGCGCAATCAGGCACAGGGCACCGATGGCGCACAGCGCACGTTCCCAGCCCTTCATCACGGTCAACAGGTAACCGCTGAGCGCCGCAGCGAGCGCCACGATGCCCAGCACACAACCGGTGAAGGTGATGGCAAAGTCCGCCCAGGTGAAGCCCTTGGCCACCAACAGCAAAGAAGGCGAGAACACAAACACAAAGGGCACCAGCACTTTGGCCAGGCCCAAGCGGAACGCCATGTTGCCGGTCTTGAACGGGTCACCACCGGCCATGCCCGCCGCCGCATAAGCGGCCAGCGCCACAGGCGGGGTGATGTCGGCCAGAACCCCGTAATAAAACACAAAGAAGTGCGCCACCAAAGGCTCCACCCCCAGCTGCACCAAGGTGGGTGCGGCCACAGTGACCATGATGATGTAGTTGGCCGTAGTCGGGATGCCGCAGCCCATCAAGATGCAGACGATGCCCGTCATGAACAGCGCTGCCAAGAGCGTCAATGACTTGCTGTCGGCCATGAAGGCGGGCAACCAGTCCATCAAGAAAGCCGAGATCATCTGCGCCCAGCCGGTGATGATGAAGCTGATTTTGAAGCCCACCCCCGTGAGTGTGACCACGCCAATCACAATGCCCACCGTGGCCGCCGCAGCGCCCACCGCGAGCGCGTACTTGGCCCCGGTTTCAAAGGCTTCCAGCAGCACGGCGTTGTCAATGCGTCCCACCAAGCCCAACCACTTTTGTCCGGCCCAAATCAGGGCGATGCCCAGCGCCAAAAAGCCCAGCTTGATGGTCTCGCCATCGCTGCCCCAGTCGACAAACGCCACCAGCGCCAGCAGCACATGCAGCACCACCAGCATGAGCCAGTTGGTGCTGCGGTTGCCCCATACCGTGGTGCTCAGGCCGACGATCATGCAAGACGTGATGCCGGTGAACGCCGCCAAATAAGGCGTGCGGCCCGACACCAAAATGGCGATCAGCAAAGCCAGTGGAATCAAGGTGGGCCAGCGCTGACGGAAGGACTCACGCAGCTTGGGCATTTCTTCTTCGGTCAGGCCGCGCAAGCCATAACGTTTGGCTTCGAAGTGCACCTGCATGAACACGCCAAAGAAATGCATGAAAGCCGGCACAATGGCCGCCGCGATGATGGTCTGGTAGGAAACGTTCAAAAACTCGACCATCAAAAATGCCGCCGCGCCCAACACGGGCGGCGTGATCTGCCCGCCTGTGGACGATGCGGCCTCGACCGCGCCCGCAAACTCACGACGGTAGCCCACCCGGATCATGGCCGGGATGGTGAGCGAGCCCACCGTGACCGCATTGGCCACCGAAGAACCGCTGAGCGTGCCGAACATGGCCGAGCCGAACACGCTGACTTTGGCCGGGCCACCGGCATAACGCCCGGCCACTGTGGAGGCGATGTCCAGAAACAATTGCCCCAAACCAATGCGCGTGGCCAACACACCAAACAGCACAAAGTGAAAAACATAAGTGGCCACCACGCCGACTGCCACGCCATAAATGCCTTGGCTCGTCAGGTACTGGTGGTTGATCATCTGGCTCCAGCTCGCGCCTGCGTGTTTGAGCAAACCCGGGAAATACGGGCCGGTCAGGGCATAGGCCGTGAAGCCCAGCGCAATCAAAGGCAAGGGCCAGCCCATGGAGCGGCGGGTGGCTTCGAGCAAAGTGACGAACAGGACCGAGCCCATGACCACGTCCATCGTGTCCGGGTTGCCCACCCGAAAAGCCAGGTCGTCAAACACATAGGGGATGTACATCACACTGGCCGCGCAGGCCAAGCCCAGCAGCCAGTCGATCAGTGGCACACCGCCTATGCTCAGGCGGCTTTTGGACACGGTGCTGCTGGCGTCTGACTTGGTCGCCGCAAACACCAAAAAAATCAAGCCCAGCACAAAGGCCAGGTGCACACCCCGGTGGGTGGTCTCGCGCAGCAGGCCAAAACCGGCTGTGTAGAAATGGAAACCCGACAGGATGATGAGCAGCCACTTCACGATCACCGTCGCGGGCGGCAGCGTAGGCCGAAAGCGCATTTCGGGGTCGAACTTTTCTTCGAGTTCCTGCAAATTACGCACATTGCGCTCGAGGGCTTCAGCCATACCTGTCCTTCACAACACAAGGCACTTGGGAGCCTTGTTCACAAAACACAGGGCGCCATGGCGCCCTGTTCAAACATCCAAGCCCACTGGGTGGGCTTGCAGCAAAAAAGCTTGACGCTCAGGCCCGTGTGAACGCCACACTGGGCCTGATGCGCCCCGCATCACTTGAGCAGGCCAGCTTCTTTGTAGAAACGCTCAGCACCGGGGTGGAATGGAATGCCCACGCCCTTGACCGCGTTCTCCTTGGTGATGAACTTGCCCTTGGCGTGGCCAGCAGCCAAAGTGTCCTGAGCGGCTTTGCCATACAGGGCCTTGGTGATCTGGTACACGGTTTCGGCGTCAGCCTTGGCACTGGTCACCCATTGGGCGCCCATGGCCATGGTTTGCACGGCAGGCACATCCTTGTAAGTGCCTGCGGCAATGGTGTCCACCGCCAGATAAGGATTGGTCTTGCGCAAAGCATCGGCCTGTGGGCCAGCCAAAGGCACCAACTCGATGCCAGTGCCGCTCGAAGCCAACTCGGCAATCGCACCCGCTGGTGCACCGCCCACAAAGAAGAAGGCATCGAGTGCGCCGTCTTTGAGCTTGTCACCGGCCTGGTTGGGCTTGATGTACTCGGGCTTGATGTCGCTTTCCTTCACGCCATAAGCGGCCAGCACAATGCGGGCATTGACCAAGGTGCCAGAGCCTGGCTCGTCCAGCGCCACGCGCTTGCCCTTGAGGTCAGCCACCGACTTGATGCCCGAACCCTTTTTGACCACCAGGTGGATGCTCTCGGGGTACAGGTTGGCAATCATGCGCAGGTCTGTGACCTTGGGCTTGCCTTCGTACACACCCGTGCCGGTGTAGGCCCAAGTGGCCACGTCCGACTGCGAGAACCCCGACTCCAATGCGCCACCGGCCACGCCGTTGACGTTGGCCACCGAGCCGTTGGTGGCTTGGGCTGTGGCCACAATCTTGCCGGGCTGGCTGACCGCGTTGGCAATCATGCCGCCCACGGGGTAGTAGGTGCCCGCTGTGCCACCCGTGCCGATGCGGAAAAATTGTTGCGCTTGCACAGGCGCAGCGATGGCCGCGGCCAAACCCAAAACCAAAAACAATTGACGACGCTTCATGATGGATCCTTTGTTTGCTGATCTGCAAGTTCTCAGCGGTTGAAAAAAAACACAAGCGAAGGTGTATCACATCTTGTCGCGTTTGCTGCCCCGAAGGTGACGACCCAAGGGTAGACTCTGATATCGATCCCCCTAAGCCATGCTGAGGGACATTTTTTTCAGCCAAAGGGGCAGTCAATGCATGTGTGTGTCATGGGCGCGGGAATTGTGGGCCTGAGCACGGCCTATGCGCTCACACAAAAAGGCCACCGTGTCACGGTCATTGACCAAGCCGAAGCGGGCCAAGGCGCCAGCGGCGGCAACGGGGCCCAACTGAGCTACGCCTACGTTCAACCCATGGCTGACCCCGGCATCTGGGCCCAATTGCCCAAATTGCTGTTTTCTCCCTCGTCGGCCCTCAAGATCCGGCCGCAGTGGGACCCCGCGCAATGGTCTTGGCTGCTGCAGTTTTTACAAGCCTGCAACACTGCGCAGTCTCAGCGCACCACAGCGCAACTGCTGAGCTTGGCTGCCCAAAGCCGCGCCACCCTTGACCTCTGGCGCACACAAGAGGTGCTGGACATTGATTTCTCCAGCAGCGGCAAACTGGTGATGTTCCGCTCGCCTGCCGCCTTTGAGGGGGCTCGCCAACAACTGGCTTTGCAGCAGCGCTTGGGCGGGGCACCCCAACAAGCCGTGTCCAGCGACGAAGCCTGCGCCATAGAGCCCGCCCTGGCCC
>JAKFXJ010000047.1 GCA_021731425.1 Limnohabitans sp.
AGGCTTTGCAAAAAGCTTCTTGCCCTGGGGCCGTGCGCCGCAAGTGGGCGAGTTGTTCCAGTTCAAGAACGCGGCACGGGGCCTCAGAGCCATTGCCGCCACCAAAGGCCAGGCGCTGTATGGCGGCGAGATCGCCCAAGCCATTGAAAAGTTTGCCAAGGACAACGGCGGCAGCATCACCGCCAAAGACCTGGCCGACTTCAAGCCCGAGTGGGTCAAGCCCATGGCGCAAGACTACCGTGGCTACACCCTGCACGAGATCCCGCCCAACGGCCAAGGCATCGCCGCGCTGATCGCATTGGGCATCTTGTCTAACTTTGACCTGGCCAGCCACAAGGTGGACAGCGCTGATTCGCAGCACCTGCAGATCGAAGCCATGAAGCTCGCCTTTGCCGACACGTACCGTTACGTGGCCGACCCGCGCTTCATGGAGTTGCCTCCAGAGCAAATGCTCGACCCAGCCTACTTGGCCAGCCGCGCCAAGCTGATCGACATGAAAAAAGCGCAGGACTTCAAGGCGGGCAACCCGGTCAAGGGCGGCACGATTTACCTCACGGCCGCCGACGAAAACGGCATGATGATCAGCTTCATCCAGAGCAACTACATGGGCTTTGGTTCCGGCGTGGTCGAGCCCACTTATGGCATCAGCCTGCAAAACCGGGGCCACGGCTTCAGCACCGACCTGCAGGGCCAAAACCCCGCCAACCTGGTGTTGCCGGGCAAGCGCCCCTTCCAGACCATCATCCCGGCCTTTGTCACCAAAGACGACCAACCGGTCATGAGTTACGGCGTGATGGGCGGCAACATGCAACCCCAAGGCCACATGCAAACCCTGGTCCGCATGCTCGACTACGGCCAGAACCCGCAAGCGGCGTGTGACGCACCTCGCTGGCGCTACAACACGGGCCTGAACATCAACGTCGAAGCTGCGATGAACGGCCAAACGGTGCAAGACCTGATCGCACGCGGCCACCAGTTGGACATCATCAACGACTCATACCAAGACTTTGGCGCGGGCCAGTTCATCTGGCGCATGGGCGATCCGGCCGTGCAGGGTTACCAAGTGGCCAGTGACCCGCGCCGCGACGGTCAAGCCGTGGGCTTTTGATGGTGCCCAGCCCCACGCCGCACCTGACGGCGGGTCTGTTGTTGGCCGCTGCTGGGTCCATGGCCTTCAGTGGCAAGGCCATCATCGTCAAGCTGGCTTACCGGCACGGTGTGGACGCGGTCACCTTGGTCATGTGGCGCATGATGTTGGCGCTGCCACTGTTTGTGCTCATGGCTTGGTGGGCCGGGCGGGGCAAAGCGCAGCTCACTCGGCAAGACTGGCTTGGTGTGCTGGGCTTGGGCTTTTGTGGTTATTACCTCTCGAGCTTTCTGGACTTTTGGGGCCTGGAGTTCATCAGCGCCTCCTTGGAGCGATTGATCCTTTACCTCAACCCCACACTGGTCTTGCTGCTCGGTTGGGTGTTGTTCAAAAAACGCATCACCCAGCGCCAAGGCGTGGCCATGGCCATCAGTTATTCGGGCGTGTTGTTGGTGTTCGGGCACGAGCTGGGGCTGGCCGGGCCGCACGCGGCTTGGGGGGCTTTGCTGGTGTTTTTGAGCGCAGGCACTTATGCCCTGTACATGACCTACAGCGGGCAACTGGTTCAGCGCTTGGGCTCATTGCGCCTGGCCGGTTTGGCCACCTCGGTGGCTTGCGGTTTTTGTTTGCTGCAGTTTGTGCTGCTCAGGCCCCTGGCAACGGCCTTGGTGCCCGAGCCCGTGATGTGGCTGTCGCTGCTCAATGCCACCGCTTGCACCGTGCTGCCCGTCCTTTTGGTCATGATGGCCATTGAGCGCATCGGGCCAGGCCTGACAGCGCAAACGGGCATGATCGGCCCCATGTTCACTCTGCTCATGGGCGTGTGGATTTTGGACGAACCGTTCAACATGTGGATCATCGCTGGGACCGTGTTGGTTTTGAGCGGTGTGTTTTGGGTCACGCGGCCGGTGGGCCGCACAACGTAACGCGGCCAGCAAGCCGCATAACATCAAATCAGGAGATTGACATGGACTTGGGCATTGCAGGCAAGTGGGCTTTGGTGGGTGGCGCAAGCAAAGGCTTGGGCTGGGGCTGCGCACGCGCTTTGGCGCTGGAGGGCGTGAACGTGGTCATGGTGGCACGCGGCGCCGAGGTGCTGAACAAAGCCGTGGACGACTTGCGTGCCGAAACAGGCGGTAGGGTGCAGTTGATCGCTGTCGCGCAGGACATCACCACCGAAGCCGGACGCGAGGTCATCTGGAACGTGGCGGGCGGCCCCGGCAAAGATTACGACATCGTGGTCACCAACGCTGGCGGCCCACCCCCCGGCGACTTCCGCGACTGGAACCGCGAGGCCTGGCTTAAAGCCATCGACGGCAACATGCTCACCCCGATCGAGCTCATCAAGGCCACCGTCGACCGCATGGCCGCTCGCGGCTTTGGCCGCATCGTCAACATCACCAGCAGCGCCGTCAAAGCACCGATCGACGTGCTGGGCCTGTCCAACGGCGCACGCAGCGGCCTGACCGGCTTCGTGGCCGGGGCTTCGCGCAGCGCCATTGCGGCCAAAGGCGTGACCATCAACAACCTGCTGCCCGGCAAATTCGACACCGACCGCATCCGCTCGACCTTGCCCGCCATGGCTCAAAAAGCCGGCAAGACGGTGGAAGAGCTGCGCGTGATCCAGCAAGCGCAAATCCCGGCTGGGCGCTACGGCAATCCGCAAGAGTTCGGTGCGATCTGCGCCTTCTTGTGCAGCCAGCATGCAGCTTACATGACGGGTCAGAACGTGTTGGCCGATGGTGGGTCTTATTCGGGGACGTTCTGACGCCAGCAACTTGTGGTGTTTGTTGTGGTGCTCATTTCCGCGACGACACCCAGATTCCGCCAATGATCAGTGCGAACGCCAGAGCGTGATAAAGCTGCGGCAACTCGCCCAAAAAGGCGGCTGAGAAGATGGCTGCAAACAGCGGTGTGAGGTTGGCAAAAAACCCCGCCGCCGAGGGGCCCGCTTGCTGGATGCCCAAGCCCCAGCAGCGGTAGGCCAGCACGGCCGGGCCCACCGCCACAAAGGCCAGTGCGCTGACCAAGGGCCAGCCCCAAGTGATGTGGGCATCGGTCAGGCCCCATTCCATGCCCGCAAACAGGCCCGACCAGCCCAGACCAAAGACCACTTGCGCGAGCAAGAAGGCGGCCCAGTCTTGGCGGATGGCCTCGGGTTCGTCTTTGCGTGTCAGCATCCAGCTGTACCAGGTCCAGCAGGCTGTGGCCAGCAAGATGAACAAATCGCCCACCACCAGGCGCACCGCCATCAGCTGAGCCCAATCACCCCGCGACAAGACCACCAGCACGCCCACAATCGAAAAGGCTGCCCCGTACACCTGGGCGCGGCGCACCGGGGCCTGAAAAAACAGGGCCCCTATGGCCAGCATCCACACCGGGCCACTGGCGGCCACCAAGGTCACGTTGAGCGGGGTGGATGTTTGCAGGGCCAGGTATTGCAGCGCGTTGTAGCAGCCTACGCCCAGCAAACTGAGCAAGGCAAAGCGCCGCCAGTGTTGCCACAAGCCGCTGTTGCGCTTTAAAACCCAGGCGGCCAAGGGCAGCAAGATGAACAAGGCCACCGCCCAGCGCAAGAAATTGAGCGTGATGGGCGGCACCAGGTCGCTGATCAGGCGGCCCACCACGGCATTGCCCGCCCACAGCAATGGGGGAACGGTCAGCAGCAAGGCTGTGACAGGCGTGAGTTTTTGGGTCATGCGGCACTGTATCGGCATTCGGGTTTCCCCGCTGTCGCCAAACTGTCCCCCAACTGCCCCTTTTACCGGCTCGGGCTCGTGTTTCGTGGCAAAGTGTCCGGTCTGTCACCCCATTCCAACAGGAGAACAACATGAGCCTTGCAGTCCAGATCGACCAGAACGGCGGTCCCGAAGTCATGAAACTGGTCGATGTCACCGTGGGCGAGCCCGGCCCCGGTGAGATCCGCATCCGCCACAAAGCCATTGGCCTGAATTTCATCGACGTGTACCAGCGCGGTGGTTTGTACCCACTGCCCATGCCCCTCAAATTGGGCATGGAAGGCTCTGGCATTGTGGAAGCCGTGGGCGAGGGCGTCACGCACCTGAAGGTGGGCGACCGCGCAGCCTACGCCAGCCAGCCACCCGGCAGCTACTGCGAAGTGCGTGTGATGCCAGCCAAGTGTGTATGCAAGCTGCCCGATGCCATCTCGTTCGAGACGGGCGCGGCCATGATGCTCAAGGGCTTGACAGCGCAATATTTGCTCAAGCGCACGCTGCCCCAAGGCGGCCTCAAAGCCGGAGACTTTGTGTTGTTCCATGCCGCCGCTGGTGGTGTGTGCCTGATCGCTTGCCAGTGGGCCAAGGCCCTGGGCCTGCGCTTGATTGGCACCGCAGGCAGCGATGCCAAGTGCGCTTTGGCTTTGGCCAATGGTGCCGAGTTTTGCATCAACTACTCCACTGAAG
>JAKFXJ010000193.1 GCA_021731425.1 Limnohabitans sp.
GGGGGGAGGGGCAAAGCCTGGGCTTTTGGCGCAGGCGGATTGTTTTTGAGCGAATTCAGGCCAAAAGCTTCCGGCTGCAACCACAGCATGAACAAGGTGGAGGCGATCAGGGCCGCAGCGATGGCCATGGACAGTTTGGCGTGTTGGCGTAACCAGCCGGGCGATTTGGCCAGGGATTGCAAGCTTGCCCGCAGGTTTTTCAGGCTGTTTGCACCGTGCTGTTGAAAAGTGTGAAGTTGCTGGACCGCTGCCGAAGCAGAGGGGGTCTTTGGGGCGGGGGGCGTGTTGGCGTCGGCTGCGGCGTTTTGGCTCAAGGCTGATGCCGAGAAAGCCGCGGCGGCCAGTGGTTTGCGCTGGATGCGTTGCAAAAGCTGATGCACAGCCGTGAAGTGCCCGCTGTGTTGGGCCTGTTCCAAGGCGGCCTGGGCTTGTTCGTCGGTGGGGGCTTCAATGTCCCAGTGCAAAATTTTCCGACCAAATGCGGGCAAAGGAATTTTGGACGCTTCATGACCGGACATCAACAAAATAGCGCGGATATTGGCTCCAGGAAAATTCTGAATCAGCCGCGCCAGCAACTGAACTTCCGACTCAGGCAGTTTCTGTGCGTCGTGAACTACCCAGATCTGTGTGTGTTCGGCAGCAGCAGGGACTTTGGTGGCTTGCTGAACAGATTGCTTGGCCAAGACTTCGTTGAACCTGCCCAACAAGGAGTCGGTGTTGGCCGGGAAATAGACCTCAATGCTGTGCTCAGGCGCTTGCTGTCGCAGTCGCTGAAGTAACAAGCCGGTGTAGTGGTCCAGCAAAGCTTCGAAGGGGCAGAACAGGGCCAAGTTCAGGCCTTCGCGTGCGATCGCGTTCGCGCAACCTTCGATGCGCATGCGGTCTGCTGCGCGAAAAACAAAATCGCTCACGGCGGGTTGACCCGTTGGAATGGGGATGTTCATGCGGCTGCGCCTTCTTGTTCAAGCCGCGAGCCATCGGGATTGAACAGCATGGTTTTGGGGACCTTGACTCGGGGTTTGGCTTGGGCCGGTTGCATCGGTGACGCGGCTTCAAGACTGAAAACATAAGCGATGACTTGCGCCACGGCGTGGTACAGGTCTTCGGGCACTTGTTGTTCCACTTCGGTGGTGAAGTAAATCGCACGCGCCAGTGGCGGGGCTTCAAACAAGTGCACGCCATGCGCCTTGGCTTCTTCTCGGATGAGCTTGGCCATGTGGTCGGAGCCTTTGGCGACCATGATGGGTGCGCCGTCACCGGTGGGGTCGTATTCCAGCGCTACGGCGAAATGCTCAGGGTTGGTGATCACCACGTCGGCATCCTTGACCCGTTGCATCATCCGAGAGTTGGCCATTTCGCGTTGGCGTCTGCGGATTTGGGCCTTGACATCGGGGCTACCTTCCATTTGTTTGTATTCGTCCTTGACCTCTTGTTTGGTCATGCGCATTTTTTTGGTGAAGGCGTACTTTTGGTAGGGGACATCAATCATCGCGATCACGGCCAAACTCAGTGCCACCCACAAAGCCGACTCCACGATCATGCTGCCAGCGGCACTGAGCGCAGGCTCGAGTCCCATTTGCCCGATTTGGACCAGTGAGTCCATGTTGTTCATCAGCGACCACCACAGCACGGTGGCGACCAGCGCGAATTTGAGCAAGGCCTTGCCCAGTTCGATCAAAGCGTTCACGCCAAAAATTCTCTGAAGACCACTGACCAGGCTGAGCTTGGAGGCTTTGGGGCTGACGGCCTGGAGTGAAAAAAGATAGCCGCCGGTTGCACCGGAGGCAATGATGGCGGCGACAAAGGTGAAGGCAATGATGGGCATCACCACCACCATCGCGGAGATCAACTGATCGGCAAACTGGCTGGGCAGCAGCAAAGGTTTTTCGATGGTGGCCCGGTCAAAAACAAAGCCTTTGGAGAAAATAAGAGACAGACGCTGTACCAACCAGCCGCCGGTCAACATCAGGATGACAAAAGCACCAATGACCATGACCGCGGCGGGTAGTTCCATGGATCGCGCAACTTGACCGTCTTCCCGTGCTTTGCCGAGTTTTCTGGCCGTCGGCTCTTCGGTTTTGTCCTGACCGCTTTCCTCAGACATTCGGGACCCCCATCACATCACGCACCACCGTAAAGCCTTGTACCCAAAGCCACTCGATGCGATTGCCAATGCTCTCCATGGAAATGATCAAAATCAGAAATCCGGCAATGATCATCGCGGGAAAACCCACAGCAAAAATATTCAAACTGGGCGCTGCCCTTGTCACCACGCCCAGACCCACGTTGATGAACAGCAGCGAGACCATCACGGGCAATGACATCAAGACCGCCCCCAGAAAAACCATGGAGCTCCATTGCAAGACCCGTCCGTAGACATTCTGGTTCAGGATGGAGGTGCCAATCGGCAAGCTGTTGAAGGATTCGGAAATCAGTCCGAGCATGATGGCGTGACCACCGAAGCCGACAAAAATCAGCGTCGACATGACGATCATGAGTTGAGAGATGACGGGCACGTTACCCATGTTCGGGTCAATCATGTTGGCCATGGACAAACCCATGGCCGCAGAAATGCTCTGTCCAGCCACGACCATGGCGGCGACGACGATCTGCAAAATCAAGCCCATGACCGCACCGATCATGATCTGGTTGAACACTTCGACCAGTCCTTGAGCGCTGGAAGGGTCCAACTGGGGCCAAGTGTGCAAAGGGTAAACCAGCCAGGCCATCACCAAGGCCATGAGGATTCGCAGGCGAAGATTGAATGCACTCAAGGAAAAAATGGGCGCAGCGATCATCAGCGCCGAAATGCGCAGCATCGGCCATAAAAAGGTGTAGAACCTTTCAACGATGTCGGCGGCCAGTAAGTTCATGATGAGGTTCTGGCCCGCTCAAGTGAACAAGGTTGGAATGCGCTGAAAAATGCTGCGCGTGAAATCCACCAGCGTCACCAGTTGCCAGCTCCCGAAGGTCAGCAAAGCCAATCCCATGATCAGAAGTTTAGGAATGAAACTGAGCGTTGATTCGTTGATGGAAGTGGCTGCCTGGATGATGCCGATGAGCAAGCCTACCGCCAGTGCGACCACCAGCAAGGGGGCACAAACCAGCATCGAGATCCACAAGGCTTGTCTTCCCAGATCGATGACCATGGCGGTGTCCATTGTTATCTCCTTCAGGGCATGGCAAAGCTGCCGGCCAAAGAGCCCATGATCAAGCTCCAGCCGTCAACCAGTACAAAAAGCATCAACTTGAACGGCATGGAAATCATCATGGGCGAGAGCATCATCATGCCCATCGACATGAGCACGCTGGCCACGATCAAATCGATCACCACAAAGGGGATGTAGATCAGGAAACCGATGGTGAAAGCGCTTTTGAGCTCGGAAGTCAAAAAGGCCGGCACCAAGGTCATGAAGGGGACCTCTTGTGCGCTGGAGATGCCTTTGGTGCGAGCAATTTCCATGAACATGGCGATGTCATCTTCACGGGTTTGGAGCAGCATGAAAGCGCGAATGGGCTTTTCTGCAGCCGCCAAGGCTTTGTCAAAGGACATGCCCTGATTCATATAGGGCAGCAGTGCGGTTTGGTACACCTCGTTGAGCACCGGTGTCATGACAAAGAGCGTCAAAAACAGGGACAGTCCCACGATCACCATGTTGGGAGGGGTTTGGCCGGTACCCAGCGCCTGTCGCAAGATGGACATGACGATCACGATGCGCACAAAGGCGGTCATCATGAGGAGCAGAGAGGGCAGGACCGACAGGGTGGTCATCAGGGCCAACAACTGCAGCGTCAGGCTGTACTGGGTGCCTTTGCCCGTGTTGGTGGCGGTGACGGCGGGCATGTCTGGTGCGGCCTGTGCCAGCAGCGGCAGCAAGCCCAGCAACAAGGTCAGGATCAAGCCGATGGGTATGCGTTTCATGGTGTTGTGGATTTCGCTGGTGATTCGTCAGCTGACCCCTTGACGGGCTCCAGTGGCAAGGCGGTCATGTTTTGAGCGGTGATGCCAATCAGGACTTCCCGACCATCCACCTGGATCAGGACGATTTTTTGTCTTGGACCGACGGAGAGTGTTTCCACCAGTTGCATGCGCTGGAATGATTTGCGCAGCACCGCACCGTTTTGCAACTTGCGCAGCGTCCACAGCAGTGCCAACAGCAAACCGATCACCAAGCCAAAGCTCAGCAGGTATTGCAACCAATCCGCGAGTGTCCAAGCTGAGCTCATGGGAATTTGGCGATTAGAGGTTTTCCAGCCGCTCAGAGGCGGGCACCACGCGGGTCAAGCGAATGCCGTAACGGTCGTTGACCAAGACCACTTCGCCTTGGGCCACCACGGTGTTGTTCACCAGCAGGTTCAAGGGTTCGCCAGCAATGCGGTCAAGTTCCACCACGCTGCCTTGTGTCAGGCGCATCAGGTCGCGTATTTTGATCACGGCACGGCCCACTTCGATGGACAGTGTGACCGGGATGTTTTGCAGCACATCGGCGTGGATCTGTCCTTTGTC
>JAKFXJ010000326.1 GCA_021731425.1 Limnohabitans sp.
CCGAGCAACTGGCGCGCCTTCTGGGTAAATCCACGTCGGCCAACCGCCTGCGCATGGGCGAAGGCATCCGCCTTATGGATGCCGGACAAGCCATCGACCAGCTTGGGAGCTTTTCGCGCGGCAACCAAGCGTCGGACCAGATCGCTATCGAGGTCGCCGGACGGCCCAGCGCCGGGCTCCAGTTTGGCGGCAGCATTCTCCAAGGGCTTGGCACTGCCGGTCTGATGGGTGCTGGCACAACCGCAAACGCAGGTACCGCCGGGCATTATGGAACCAATGCCGGCAGCCAACAAACCGCCATGCTTGCCGCGCATGACGCTGGTA
This sequence comes from Limnohabitans sp., assembly GCA_021731425.1. Taxonomy (GTDB): domain Bacteria; phylum Pseudomonadota; class Gammaproteobacteria; order Burkholderiales; family Burkholderiaceae_C; genus Limnohabitans_A. The sequence goes on from JAKFXJ010000326.1 coordinate 325, forward strand.
TGCGATCGAATTCGGTTTCCGATTGGTTCAAGGGCATCACGCAAGCGAGGATCAAATGAGCACCTTCACCATCAACGGAACTGGCGCACTCGCAGCAGGCCAGGGCATCGGCAACCTGTTCAAAGCCTACGCGCTGGGGCCTCAGATGCGCCAGCAGGCCGAACAAGAGGCCATGCTTCACAGCGCCAAGCTTGCCCAATCAGCAGCCGTTTCTCGCAAATACGATGCCAGCGCAGCACTGGACAACGCGCAATTGCAGAACCAGCAGAACCCGCTGGAAAACGCCATGATGAGCTTGGGCCTGCCTACAGCAATGGCCCCGGCATTTCGTCAGCGCCTGGAGACCGGCAGCTTTGGCCCGAGCTACGAGCAGCCAGTCGATGGCGTGGGCCCAACGCAGCCAGCACCCGCCGACAACGACACCGTGGCCAAGCTGGGCCGAGCCATTGCACTGACGCAACGCATGTACGGCACGGGCAGCAAAGTGGATCAGATGGCCAAAGCCAGCGAGATTGAGCAAACCATGAGCGACCGCGCGGCGGTGATCGCCAACTCAGGGCGGGCCACGCCAACGGCACAGGCCTACTTTTCCACCAGCGGCAAAGCCCCGTTTGGCGATGCCGACCCAGGCCTGAGCCGAAACCTTTTGACGGGCGGCATGGTGGTGGGCAACCAGCCGCGCGCCAATGCCGACATCGAGGAAGTCATCTCGCGCATGCTGGAGAACAAAGCGCAAGCCAACAGCGCCAACGCATCTGCAGGCAAGTACGGGGCCGAAGCCGATCAAACCCGGATGGAAAACGACATCCTGAAAACCACCGGAGCCAAGCCGGGCAGCGGGCGCGAGGCATCCGAAGGAGCTTTGTCGTCCACGATCCTAAACACGCTGAAGGTGCCAGCACTGGACGCCAAAGGCCGTCAGGTGCGCAACCCCATCACTGGTGAACAGGAAATGACGGTGGACCTGGAGGCCCAAAAGTCGTTCTACCAATGGGCCGACCAGAACAAGCGCAAGCCAACCGCTGCGGCATTCACGCAATGGGAAGCCCAAGGCCGCCCAGGCGCGAACAAAAATCCAGGATCAGGCCAAGCCCAACCAACAATTGTGCAAGCGCCACCCGCACAACAACGCAAGCCCAACATGGTGTACGACACACCAAAAGGCCCAATGAAGTGGACCGGGACGGGGTGGCTGCCAGCAAACTAAAGAGGTACTGAATGCGCGAGCTGTCCGACGAAGAAGTTTTTGGGTCAACAAAAGAACTGTCGGACGCCGACGTTTTTGGTCCCGCAAAAAGCGGTGGCGGCATCATGGATGCCGTGCTGGGTTTGTTTCGTGGTGGCAAGACGCCATCACCAGGCTTTCAACTCCCGCCCGTGCAAGACCCCATGGGTGTCAACCGGCCAGCGCAGGCAGCGCCAGCATTTGAAAGCGTGCTGAACGACGCGCAGCCAGACCCATCCAAATTCAACTTCAAAGAGGCCAGCATCATTCGCCGGATGCTGGACGACAACCAAGAGCGCCGCGACCAGTACGGCACGATTGGACCCATCGTTGGCCCAGAGGTCAGCGCGGGCAGTGTGGCCAAAGGCTTGTTGACCGACCTGGTGGCAGGCGGCAAAGGTGCACGGGCTGGCGTCAACCAGATGGTGGGCGACCTGATCGGATCTGAACGCCTGCAAGAGAAAGCCCGCAAAGAGCGCGGGCAAGCTGATCTGATGTCGGCCGTGAACACCCCTGAGATTGAAAGCGCCACCGGCCGGGGCATTTATGGCGGCTTGTCCAGCTTGGTGCGCAATGCGCCATCGCTGGCGCTGGCCGCCGCCACACGCAGCCCGGCAGTAGCTTTGGGTGGCATGGCCGCGCCGATGCTGCCCGAGGAATACGGAAAGTTTCGCCAACGCGGTGGCACGCCGCTGGAATCGCTGGCCGGTGCAGCAGGCAACACAGCAACCGAAGTCGCCACCGAATTGCTGCCCATGGGTTTTTTGGTCAAGCAGTTTGGCCGCGCAGGTGCTGGCCAATTCCTGACCGGCTTGCTGGCCCGCGAGGTGCCCGGCGAACAAGTGGCCACGCTGGTGCAGGACGCCATCGACACAGCCGTGGCCAACCCGGACAAGACCTGGGGCGACTACATCAAAGAGCGCCCTGGTGCAGCCTATCAAACGCTGATCGCCACCCTGACGCAAGGCGGCATCATGGGCGCAGGCAATGCAGCCGTGAACCGCCTGAGCCAGCCAGCAGAAAAGCCGACGCCCACACTGGCCGACTATCAAGACGCAGCGGCCAAAGTGTTTGGCGCTGCACGGCAGCCAGTCCAACAGGCGGTACCCCAAGACGCGATCAGCCGCGTGCTGGGCCAGTCGGCACCAGCGCAAGACCAAGCCGCAGTGGCTGATCGAATCATCGCTGCCATCACTGGTGAAAGCCAGCAACCGGCCGTCGAGTTGACGGATGCCGAAGTGTTTGGCGACGTGTTCACAAACTCGCAAGAAATCGACACGTCAGCGCAACGTGCACAAAACCCCCTGGGAATTGAGCAGATCGCCCAGCTTGTGGAGTCTCAAGCCCGCATTGACGCGCCACAAACCGATTTGCAGAGCGCAGCCGCTCCACAAGTCATCACAACTGAAAACGGAAACGGCACGCAACCTGCGCCAGCACAAGCCCCGGCAATCACAGCGCAACCGGCAGATGGGCCCCTCATCAATGAGGGCACCAAGCCCGATGTCGCCCTCACGAATGAGGGTAAGACCACGACAGCGCCCCAGCGCCTGGGCGTGGACAACGTGCCCATGGCCGACGGCGGCAAGCCGTTCAAGACCAAGCTGGCCGCACAGAAGGCTAAAAAGCTGCAGCCCATGATGCGCGTCGTCCAGGTGGAGGGCGGTTTCGCCCTGGCCGACAAGACCCCCAAGCAATTGGCCGCCGAAGCTAAAGCCGCCAAGCGCATCCGTGGGGCCAGCACCGGAAACACGGGCACGCCCATGGCCGTGCATGAATTCATCGCCGCAGAAGGCGGCCTGAGCCGGTCCGTGCAGTCCGACCTGGGCATCGAGGGCAACGTCAAGATCGGCAACCGCTGGCTGTACGCCGGACCCGGCAAGGGCATGACCATCGAGCAAGCCGCCGAGAAGCTGAAGGAAGCGGGCTACATCGACGACGAGCTGCACAACACCGCCTACGACATCATCCGCCGCAGCATCAATGAACCCCAGTACACGCCCGAGGGCTGGGAGCAAGTCGCTGAATCCGAGCGCGAAGCACAGTTTGAGGACTACCTGGCCGCCGAACAGGAAGCCCCTGCAGATGACAACTGGACCATCCTGACGCCTGAAGAACTGGCCGAAACTGGTTACAACGAGCAAGACGAAAAAACTCAGGCAGAAATCCGCGCACTGGTAGCGCAGGCCGAAGCCATGGGAATTGATGCTGATAGCATCATGGAAGATGTGTTCTATGCAACGCAAAGCGCCACCAAACAGGATTACGAAAATGCAGCAAAAACCGCCCTTCAAACAGCCATCCAAGGAAGCAATGGAAGTGGCCGCCAAGATTCTGGCCAAACAGGCACAGAAGAAGGCAGCACTGAAAAAGCCCAGCCCGAAGAAGGCCTGACCAGCTACACCCCGCAGGAAATCGAAGACCGCCTGGCCAAGCTCGAACAAGCCGAGCAAGAGCGCCAGCAACAAGACCGCGAAGCCGAACAGCGCGCACAGGCCGACGCCCAGCGCGACGACTTCACCCTAACCGGCAGCAACCGTGACGCAGACGTGGCCGCAGCGCGTGGCCAGCAAGACATTTTCAGCGCGCCCGCCGAAGACACCCAAGAAGACGCGCAGGAAGACGCACCGCAACCCACCGGCAAGATCGAAGACCTGGGCGAAAAGATCGGCGGCGCGCGCAAAGACACCGCCACCAGCACCGGACGCAACGCCAAGCCAAAGACCAACGACGAGCGCCCCGCGTGGGCCCGGCGCTTCCAGGTGTCGCAGATCGCAGCCGGTGACAGCGAAGGCCGCTGGGTCATGCGCGACACCCGCAGCAAGGACTGGATGGGCCAGCCCAAGCAAGTGGGCGGCAGCCGCAACACCTACGCCACCGAGCAAGAGGCCGTGGATGCCGTGCCATTGGCCGCCGTGTCAATGAAGCACCGCGCGGTACCGACTGGCA
>JAKFXJ010000233.1 GCA_021731425.1 Limnohabitans sp.
GTTGGGCTACGTCAGTCCGATGCAGTTTGAAAAACGCTGGGACGCGGCACAGCAATTGAAGGCCGCATAATGAAGTGGCTAAGCGGTACGTCAAACAGGGGCAGGTTCACAGTGACGATTACAAATCACAGCTGGAACTGGCTCGCCAGACGATTCTGATTCGCCAGTTGTTTGCAGATTTCCAGAAGAAAAATCCCGTCACTGAAGCCGACATCAAGGCTGAGTACGACAAGTTCGCCAAGGAAAACGGCGGCAAGGAATACCGTGCCCGCCATATCTTGGTGGAGACCGAATCCGATGCCAAAGCCTTGATCGCTGAGATCAAAAAAGGCGGCAGCTTTGAAGAGTTGGCCAAAAAGGCCTCCAAAGATCCAGGTTCTGGCGCCAACGGTGGTGACTTGGATTGGGCCGCAGCCGGCAGCTATGTGCCCGAGTTCTCCGACGCCATGGTGAAATTGGCCAAGGGCCAAATGACCGATTCCCCCATCAAGAGCCAGTTTGGTTTCCACATCATCCGTGTGGACGATGTGCGCGAGGCCCAGTTGCCCAAGCTCGACGAGGTCAAGCCTCAGATTTCCCAGCAATTGCAGCAGCAAAAACTGGCCAAGTTCCAGGAAGACCTTCGCGCCAAAGCCAAGATCCAGTGATCAGGTCTTTGACACTTTGAAAAACGCGACTTCGGTCGCGTTTTTTGCTTTTGGGTTGCAGTGGCGCTGTAGTCAAAAGGAATGGGCGCGGCCAGGGGCTTCAGGCTTACTCGCACATCAACAAGCAAGCTGGGATAATCCAAGCCCATGCAGCCTCACCACCTCGAACTCCTCGCCCCCGCCCGCACCTTCGACATCGGTATCGAAGCCATCAACCATGGCGCCGATGCCGTCTACATTGGTGGGCCTTCTTTTGGGGAGCGGTCCACGGCCGACAATTCGGTGCAAGACATCGCCAAGCTGGTGCAATACGCGCACCGCTTTCACAGCCGCATCTTTGTCACGCTCAACACCATCTTGCGTGACGACGAGCTTGAAGGTGCCCGCAAATTGGCCTGGCAGTTGTATGACGCGGGGGTGGACGCGCTCATCATCCAAGACATGGGCTTGCTCGAGATCGACATGCCGCCGATCCAGCTGCATGCCAGTACGCAAACCGACATCCGCACCCCCGAAAATGCCAAGTTCTTGCAAGATGCAGGTTTGAGCCAGATCGTGCTCGCCCGCGAACTCACACTCCCTCAAATCAGTGCCATCCGCGATGTGATCGACACCGAGCGCACGGTGATCGAGTTTTTTGTGCACGGCGCTTTGTGTGTGGCCTACAGCGGCCAATGCTTCATCAGCCACGCCCACACCGGCCGCAGCGCCAACCGGGGTGACTGTTCGCAAGCCTGCCGCTTGCCCTATGAAGTCAAGGACGCGCAAGGTCGCATCGTGGCGCACGACAAGCATGTGCTGAGCATGAAGGACAACAACCAGAGCGAGAACCTGCGCGATCTGGTGGATGCAGGCATCCGCAGCTTCAAGATCGAAGGCCGTTACAAAGACATGGCCTATGTGAAAAACATCACGGCCCATTACCGCAAGCTGTTCGACGAAGTGCTGACCGAGCGCCCCGAACTGGCGGCGTCTTCACACGGCCGCACCACCTTCAGCTTTGAGCCCGATCCGAACCAGAACTTCAACCGCGAGTTCACCGACTACTTTGTGCAGGGCCGCAAAGAAGACATCGGCGCATTTGACACCCCCAAAAACCCCGGCCAAAACATCGGTTGGGTGAGCAAGGTCACGCCTGAGTACGTTGAGATCACCACCGACGACCCGACCACAGTTCTGCACAACGGCGACGGGCTTTGCTACTACGACCTGCAAAAAGAACTGGTGGGCTTGCAGATCAACCGCGCTGAAGCCACCAAGACCAAGGGCGTTTGGAAACTCTTCCCCAAAGACCCGATGGACGGCTTCAAAGACCTGCGCAAGGGTGTTCAGGTGAACCGCAATCGCGACATGAGCTGGGTGCGCACGCTGGACAAAAAGTCTGCCGAGCGCCGCATGGGCGTGTGGATGCAGCTGGCCGAAAATGACAAGGGCCTTCAACTGACCCTGACCGACGAAGCGGGCCACACCGGCTCTGCCCAAATGGCCGTTGCTTGGCAAGCGCCTAAAGACCTAGCGCAAGCCGAAGACAAACTCAAAACCGCCTTGGGCAAACTGGGCGACACCCTGTTTGAGCCGCTGGATGTTCAAGTTGCCCTGCCCCGCCCCTGGTTTGTGCCACCCTCACAGCTCAACGCTTTGCGCCGCGACGCCGTGCAAGCCCTGGAAACAGCCCGGTCGGAAGGCCTGCACCGCCTGCCGCGTGCAGTGCCGGTGGAGCCGCCTGTGGCTTACCCCGAAGACACACTGACTTACCTGGCCAATGTGTTCAACCAAAAAGCTCGCGATTTTTACGCCAAGCATGGCGTCAAAGTCATCGATGCGGCCTATGAAAGCCAAGAAGAATTGGGCGAAGTGAGCCTGATGATCACCAAGCACTGCGTGCGCTTCAGTTTGAGTCTGTGCCCCAAACAAGCAAAAGGTGTCACGGGCGTGCAAGGCACTGTGAAAGCCGAGCCCATGCAACTCATCAACGGCAAGGAAAAACTCACCCTGCGTTTTGACTGCAAACCCTGCGAGATGCATGTGGTCGGCAAGATCAAGAAGTCGGTACTGAATGCGGTGCCGGAAAGCCCGGTGCAGTTTTACAAATCAAGACCGGTTGTGGGCCTGCACTGATTCGCTAGGATCACTCCAGCCATTCCCAAGCCTGGAGTCGATAGCTTCCATCAGGCTGCCGCCAAACCGTGGCGCTGACGTTCCGGCTGGCGCCGTCCAACGTCACCAGCAGCTGAAGTTCGAAGTTCAGACCTGCCACCACCTGCTGGCGGGCTTGGGTCACGTCTTTGTAAAGCACCCTCGCCTTGTTTTGAACGGCAAAAGTCTGTACCGCAAATCGGGCGGCTTCTTGCACCTCGGGGCTGAATGCATCCGCTGGTGCCCAAGCACCCGCCACCGGCGCTGCCTCAGAAAGTGGCGCCGAGACAGCCGCTGGTTTTTCGGGACTGCAGGCGGCTATCAAGCTAAAAGCCATGACGGTGGAGAGTCTGGACAAACTCAGCATCTCCGCCTGCTCAACCCAAGGGTTTGAACAACTCGTTCAGATCCGATTCACCAAACAGCGGCTCTTTGCGCTGCACCGCACCCGCATACATGTCTTGCGCCAACTGCGCTTTGCGCTCTTGCAGGGCCAGCATGCGCTCTTCGATGGTGCCTTGAGCCACGAGTTTGAGCACCCACACACTCTGGGTTTGGCCAATGCGGTGCGCCCGGTCTGTGGCTTGGTTTTCGACAGCCGGGTTCCACCAAGGGTCGTAATGGATCACGGTGTCGGCCTGCGGCAAGTTCAGGCCCACGCCACCGGCTTTGAGGCTGATGAGGAACAGTGGCACCTGCCCACTGGTGAACTGGTCAATGATGGCGTCGCGGTTTTTGCTCTGGCCCGTGAGTTTGACCCAGGGGATGCCCAGGCGCGGCAGCTCTTGCTCGATCAGGCTGAGCATCGTTGTGAACTGCGAGAACAGCAAAATCTTGCGTCCCTCGGCCACCATCTCGGGCAGCATGTCGAGCAGTTGCTCCAACTTGGCCGATTGCTGCACCTGGCTGGCCGCGCCCAGTTTGAGCAGGCGCGGGTCGCAACACACCTGGCGCAGCTTGAGCAGCGCATCCAAAATGGTGATTTGTGATTTGGCCAAACCCTGCGCGTTCAGCGCGTCCCGCACGGTTTTTTCCATGCCCAGGCGGATAGTTTCGTACAGGTCAGCCTGTTGGCCTTGCAGGGGCACAGGCATGAGCGTTTCGATTTTGGGTGGCAGCTCGCTGGCCACCACATCCTTGGTTCGGCGCAGCATGAAGGGCGTGATGCGCTTGCGCAGCTGGTCCATTTTTTCGCTGTCGCCCTGGCGCTCAATCGGGTTGCGAAACAGCTCGCCAAAGCGTTTTTGACTGCCCAAAAAGCCGGGCATCAAAAAGTGAAACAAGCTCCACAACTCGCCCAGGTGGTTTTCCATGGGCGTGCCCGACAAGCACAGGCGGTGCGTGGCCGGAATGTCGCCCACAGCTTGAGCGGCGTGGGTGTTGGCGTTCTTGATGTTTTGCGCTTCGTCCAGCACCAGCAGGTGCCAATCGATGGCCATCCACAGCTCGCGGTCACGGTGCAACAAAGAGTAAGGGGTGAGCACGATGTCAAAACCGCTCAGGTCTTGCGCCGTCTCATGCCGCAACAGGCCATGGTGTATGTGGGTGCGCAGGGTTGGACAAAAGCGGGCCGCTTCGCGCTGCCAATTGCCCAGCAAACTTACCGGGGCCACGATGAGCGCGGGCTGCGTGAGCCGACCCGCTTCTTTTTCGGTCAGGATGTGCGCCAGGGTCTGCAGGGTTTTGCCCAGGCCCATGTCGTCCGC
>JAKFXJ010000180.1 GCA_021731425.1 Limnohabitans sp.
CTCTTATGCCACGCGCACCGGGCTGGCTGGCCAAACGCGCAACAGCATCACACAACTGCAAGTGCTCGAAAGAGAACTCTCGCGCGTCAACCAGTCCGGTTTTGCGCGTGACAATGAAGAGTTGGAGTTGGGCGTGCGCTGCATTGCTGCAGGCATCTACGACGATCAGGGCAAGTTGCTGGCCGGTCTGTCCATCTCGGCACCCGCCGATCGATTGGATGAAAGTTGGTTGCCCAAATTGCAGGAAACTGCCCGGGCGATTTCAAGTACCCTGGGGCACCACGAGGGCCGGTAAGGCCCTGGAGACGCGGCGAAAACTCAGCCCGGCATTTGGGCCATGGTTTCCAAAGAGCGGTTGTCCATGGACGACTTTTGCTCAAGCCACTTGCGCACACGCTCCGCATCGCCAATTCGGCTGAACTTGCCCGCTGAATCCAGAAAAACCATGATCAGATTGCGGCCTGCCACTTGGGCTTGCATGACCAGGCAACGACCGGCCTCCGAGATGTAACCGGTCTTTTGCAGACCAATGTCCCACTGCGGGCTTTTGACCAAGCCGTTGGTGTTGTTGTATTGGAGAGTTTTGCGACCCACAGCGATCTCACGGCCATGCGAGGTGGACAACTCGCGCAGGATCGGCTCGTCGTAGGCTTTGGCGGCCAAAACGGCCAAGTCACTGGCACTGGACTGGTTCTGGCTGGACAGACCCGTTGGCTCCACATAACGTGTGTCCTTCATGCCCAAAGCCCGGGCCCGCTGGTTCATTCGGTTGACAAATGTGTCCATGCCGCCCGGAAAAGTACGCCCCAAGGCATGGGCAGCACGGTTTTCACTGGACATGAGGGACAGGTGCATCAATTCGCCCCGGCTGAGCTCGGTGCCCACGGCCAATCGGGAAGTGCTTCCCTTTTCCGTGTCCACGTCGTCCTGGGTGATGCGGATGCGCTCGTCCATGGGCAAATTGGCCTCTGCAATGACCAAACCTGTCATCAACTTGGTCAAGGATGCAATCGGCAAGACCGCATGGTTGTTTTTGCTGTACAGGACTTCCTGGGTCTGTTGGTCCACCACCAATGCGACGCTGGAGTGCAGACCCAATGCGTCTGAAGTGGCGTGCAAGCCAGCCATTTGACCAAACGATGCGCGAATCGGGCGAGCATTGTCAGTGGCTTTGAAGTTTCTGGTGTTCAGAGAAGCTTTGGCCTTGGGTTGTTTCCGGCCTGAAGCCTTGGCTATTTTGTTTTTGCTGGATCCCGTATTTTTGGCGTTTTGACCCTTGCGTGGCCCTGCCGACTTTTCTGAATTCTTTTTGCTTTTTTGTGCATTCGAAGATGTCTGTTTGGCATCTTGTGCATAAGCCAAACTCAACTGACCCGACACGATGGTGATCAGACCGACACTGAACGCCAAAACAGCAATGCGCAACCAGGATTTGGGCGAAAGAAAATTGGAAACGGGTTTCAGCGACATGTCTTGACGGTCAAAATTGCAAATGTAACCCAGAGTGTATCCAAATAAAAAAGTCGCGCAAGAACAATAACTTACGCGACTTTTATAAAGCAATTAATTACCTATTAAGTGTTAATTTTAGCCTTGAGCAGCCACCCGATCCGCCTTACTCTGCAATTTATTGAGTGCACTCAGGTAAGCTTTGGCCGAAGCCACCACAATGTCGGGATCAGAGCCGACCCCGTTGACAACGCGACCACTGTTTTGCAGCCGCACGGTCACTTCACCTTGGCTTTCGGTCGAACCGCTGATGGCGTTGACCGAATACAGCACCATTTCGGCACCGCTCTTGATGTGCGACTCAATGGCTTTGAGCGAGGCATCCACCGGCCCATTGCCATCGGACTGGGTTTGCACCTCTTTGCCGGCCACCGTGAACACCACGCTGGCATGGGGACGCTCACCCGTCTCGCTGTGCTGCGACATGGAGACAAAACCGTACTGCTCTTTTTCAGCCGTCACGCTCTCGTCGCTGACCAAGGCCAGGATGTCTTCGTCGAAAATCTCGCTCTTGCGGTCGGCCAATTCTTTGAATTTGGCAAACGCATTGTTGATTTCGGTTTCGCTGTCCAAGGTGACACCCAGGTCCTGCAAGCGCTGTTTAAAAGCATTGCGGCCGCTGAGTTTGCCCAAGACGATCTTGTTGGTGCTCCAACCCACGTCTTCTGCACGCATGATTTCGTAGGTGTCACGCGCCTTGAGCACGCCATCTTGGTGAATGCCCGAAGCGTGGGCAAAAGCGTTGGCGCCGACCACCGCCTTGTTGGGCTGCACCACAAAACCGGTGGTCTGGCTGACCATGCGGCTGGCGGCCACGATGTGGCTGGTGTCAATGCCAATGTCGAGGCCAAAGTAATCACGGCGGGTTTTGACGGCCATGACCACTTCTTCAAGCGAGCAATTGCCCGCACGCTCACCCAAGCCGTTGATGGTGCATTCGACCTGGCGGGCGCCGCCGATCTTCACACCGGCCAAGGAGTTGGCCACCGCCATGCCCAGGTCGTTGTGGCAATGCACGGACCAAATCGCTTTGTCCGAATTGGGAATGCGCTCGCGTAAAGTGCGGATGAACTCGCCATACAACTCGGGCACCGCGTAACCCACGGTGTCGGGCACGTTGATGGTGGTCGCGCCTTCAGCGATCACAGCCTCGAGAATGCGGCACAAAAAGTACATGTCGCTGCGGTAGCCGTCTTCCGGGCTGAACTCCACATCGCCCACCAAATTGCGGGCAAATCGCACCGACTGCTTGGCCTGCTCAAACACCTGGTCGGGTGTCATGCGCAGCTTCTTTTCCATGTGCAGTGGCGAGGTAGCAATGAAGGTGTGGATACGACCGCTGTTGGCGCCTTTGAGGGCTTCGGCCGCACGCGCGATGTCGCGGTCATTGGCGCGAGACAAGGAGCAAATTGTGGAGTCTTTGATCGCGTCGGCGATGCATTTGACGGCCTCGAAATCGCCATTGGAGCTGGCTGCAAAACCGGCTTCGATCACGTCCACGCGCAGACGCTCCAGCTGACGGGCAATGCGCAGCTTTTCGTCGCGGGTCATGGAAGCGCCGGGCGACTGCTCGCCGTCGCGCAAGGTGGTGTCGAAAATAATCAATTTGTCAGTCATGTTCACTCCTGGTCAAAAACCCGCAAGTCCAAGCAAAAATGCAAAAGGCCCGATGCGGATGGCATTCGGGCCTTTTGGGAAAATGTTTGCGTGCGCTACACATCCCGCCCGAGGGGCGCTAGCAGTAGTGCAAACAAAGAAAATCTCATACAAATACTGTAGCACAGTTCAAGACACGTGCTGTCGTTCAGTTGACATCACTGGTGCAGGCCCCGCTCATCGGGCTCATCGGTGGAGGTGCTGATCATGCTGGTGGGCTGGCCTTTGGCCTTGCGCCAGACATAAATCACATAACCACTCAAGCCGTAAGCCACAAACAAGCCGAACAACACAGTGGGTGGATCGATGTTCACGGCCGCAATGCCCAAAGCAACCAGCACCAAAGTGGCAAACGGCACGCTCTTTTTCATGTGCATGTCTTTGAAACTGTAAAAAGGCACATTGGTCACCATGGTCAGGCCCGCAAACAGGCACACGGCAAACATGCCCCAAGACACGGCTTTGGCGGGCACAGCGTTTTCAAACATGATCCACACAAAACCCATGACCAAAGCGGCTGCCGCTGGCGAGGGCAGGCCCTGGAAATAACGTTTGTCGACCACGCCCGTGTTGACGTTAAAGCGGGCCAAGCGCAGCGCCGCGCAAGCGCAGTACACAAAAGCCGCAATCCAGCCCCAGCGGCCCAGTTCCTTCAAGGTCCAGACATAGGCGATCAAAGCAGGCGCAGCGCCAAAAGACACCATGTCGGACAACGAATCCATTTGCTCGCCAAATGCGCTTTGGGTGTTGGTCATGCGGGCCACGCGACCGTCCAGGCTGTCGAGCACCATGGCGCTGAAGATGCCCACCGTGGCCAAATCAAATCGGCCATTGATGGCCATGACGATGGCGTAAAAACCCGCAAACAGAGCCGCCAAGGTGATCATGTTGGGCAACATGTAAATGCCCTTGGAGGGTTTGCGCACTGGCGCTGGGCCTTCTGCGTCTTCGGCGGTGTTGTTGGTTTTGTTCATCGTCCATTCCTGTTGGGGATTTTTGGATCCATCCCGTGTCAGCTGAGTTTAAGGCAGACCCAGCGCCCAAGAAAAAGGCCACCGGAGTGGCCTTTTCCCATCTTGCCCAAAGGCCAGATCAGTTGCGGGACTTGTCAACCAGCTTGTTCTTGGCGATCCAGGGCATCATGGCGCGCAATTGTGCGCCCACGACTTCGATGGAGTGCTCAGAAGTCAAGCGACGGCGGGCCGTCATGCTGGGGTAGTTGGTCTTGCCTTCCAAGATGAACATCTTGGCGTATTCACCC
>JAKFXJ010000341.1 GCA_021731425.1 Limnohabitans sp.
GTGGGACGCGCGGCTGACCTCGATGCTGATCTTGTTGTTTTTGTATTTGGGCTACATCGCACTGACCTCGGCCATCGAAGACCCGCGCCGCTCGGACCGGGCAGGCGCCTTGGTGGCGGTGGTGGGGGCAGTCAACGTGCCCATCATTTACTTCTCGGTCAAATGGTGGAACACCTTGCACCAAGGTGCATCGGTGTCCTTCACGCAATCGCCAAGCATGGCCAGCATCATGCTGACCGGCATGTTGCTGATGAGCTTGGCGGTGTGGTTGTATGCAGCGGCCATTGCTTTGTGGCGCGTGCGCAGTTTGATTTTGGAGCGCGACAGCCACGCCGTTTGGGTGCAGCAACTGCCCGAGGTGTTGGTGCACCGCGCACAACGCGATTGGCGAGGTGCCGCATGATTTGGCAAAGCGCTTCAGAGTTTTGGGCCATGGGTGGTTATGGCGTGTACGTGTGGGGCAGCATGGGCGTGAGCGCTGCCTTGATGGCGCTGGAGGTGTGGCGGGCGCGCGTGGGCCGCCGGCAAGCATTGGACGCGGTGTGCGAAGCCATGGATACCGAGGCCCTGGATGCCGAACCCCCGGTTGCTTCACAGACCTTCTCAGCCGTGGCTGCAAGCCCCGTTCATTTCACCCAAGGAGCTGCGTCATGAAAAGCCGCCATCAGCGACTGTTGGGCATCGGTCTGGGATTGCTGCTCGTGTGCGGTGCGCTGTTTTTTGTGCTCAACGCCTTCCAGAGCAACCTGGTGTTTTTCTTCACGCCCACACAAGTGGCAGCGGGCGAAGCGCCCAAAGAGGGGCACTTTCGTGTCGGTGGTTTGGTCAAAGAGGGCAGCATCCAGCGCGACGGCATGGCGGTGGCCTTTGTGGTGACCGACACGCAGCGCGAGGTGCCCGTGCGCTATGTGGGCCTGCTGCCCGATTTGTTCAAAGAAGGCAAGGGTGTGGTTGCGCAAGGCCGTTTGGACTCAAGCCGTCTGTTTGTGGCCAGCGAGGTATTGGCCAAACACGACGAGAATTACATGCCACCCGAAGCCCAGCACGCGCTGGACGAGGCGGCCAAGGCCCGCACGGGTGCGGCGGTAGCGCAATGAAGCGCGCTGTTTTTTCAGGAGCTTGGCATGTGGCCTGAAGCCGGTCACATGGCCTTGATCATGGCGGCTTGGGTCGCTGTGCTGCAGTCGGTGCTGCCGCTGTGGGGCAGTTTGTCGGCCCGGTGCGTGGGCTGGCAAGCGCTGGCCAGACCCTTGGCGGTTTTGCAATTGGTGCTGATTGTGTTGGCTTTCGGCGCTTTGTGGCACGCGTTTTATGTGCACGATTTCAGCGTCAAATACGTGGCCCACCACTCCAACACTTTGCTGCCCACACCTTACCGCTTGTCGGCCATTTGGGCCGGGCACGAAGGCTCGCTGCTCTTGTGGGTTTTGATGCTGGCGCTGTGGTCGGTGGCCGTGGCCACGTTTTCCAAGCGCTTGCCGCAGGCCTTGGTGGCGCAGGTGTTGGGCGTCATGGGCGCCGTGTCGGTGGGTTTCCTGGCCTTCATCCTGACCTTGTCGAATCCGTTTGCGCGGCAGTTCCCGGCACCTGCCGAGGGCCGCGACTTGACGCCTTTGTTGCAAGACCCGGGTTTGGTCATCCACCCGCCGATGCTCTACATGGGCTATGTGGGTTTGTCGGTGGCCTTTGCTTTTGCCATGGCAGCGCTGCTCTCGGGCAGGCTCGATGCCGCGTGGGCGCGTTGGGCGCGGCCCTGGACGGTGGCGGCCTGGGGCTTTTTGACGCTGGGCATCGCTTTGGGTTCGTGGTGGGCGTACTACGAATTGGGCTGGGGCGGCTGGTGGTTTTGGGACCCGGTGGAAAACGCCTCGCTCATGCCCTGGCTGGTGGCCACGGCGCTGATCCACTCGCTCATGGTCACGGACAAGCGCGGCCAGTTCAAGGCCTGGACGGTGCTCTTGGCCATTGGTGCGTTTTCGCTCAGCCTGCTGGGCACCTTCCTCGTGCGCTCGGGTGTGCTGACCTCGGTGCACGCGTTCGCCACCGACCCTTCGCGGGGCATTTTCATTTTGATGTTTTTGGCCGTGGTGGTTGGCGTGTCGCTGGCGCTGTTTGCCTGGCGTGCACCGCAGTGGGCCAATGCTTCTCAACCAGTGGCCGGATCGCGCGAATCGTTTTTGCTGCTCAACAGCGTGCTCTTGGTGGTGGCCATGGCGGCGGTCTTGCTGGGCACTTTGTACCCGCTGATCATCGACGCGCTCAACTTGGGCAAGCTCTCGGTCGGGCCGCCGTATTTCGACCGCGTGTTTGTGCCGCTGATGGTGCCGCTCTTGTTGGCCATGGTTCCGGGCACGGTAGTGCCTTGGCATGTGGCGCGTTGGGCGGCGGTGCGCTCGGTCTTGGTGCCCGGGGCCTTGGCGCTTTTGTTGGCCAGCGCTTGGGCCACTTGGGGCGGGGCACCTCAGGATGCAGAGGCTGTGACCACGGCCGGTGGTTGGCTCACGGTGATGGGCGGCACACTGGGCGGCTGGATTGTGCTGTCGGGCGCTTGGCAAATGGTGCAGCGCTTACGCTTACCCGGATCACCGGGCCTGGCCTGGTGGGGCATGCAGGTGGCGCACTTGGGTGTGGCGGTGCTGGTGCTGGGCATCACCGGCGTCAAGTCCTTTCAGGTGGAGCGCGATGTGCGTCTGGGCCTGGGCGACTCGGTCACGGTGGCCGGAGTGCGCTATCAGTTGCTCAAGGTGGACAACCACTTGGGCCCGAACTACTTGGCTTTGCGCGCAGAAATGAAGCTGTTTGAAGGTGACCGCGAGGTGGGGACTCTGCAGCCCGAAAAACGCCGCTATGTGTCGAGCGCCATGCCCATGACCGAGGCCGCGATTGACCGCAACCTGTGGCGCGACCGTTATGTGTCTTTGGGCGAGCCTTTGACGGGCGATCCGCCGCAGTGGAGTTTCCGGGTCTACCACAAGCCTTTTGTGTCGTGGATCTGGTTGGGTGCGGTCTTCATGGTGCTGGGGGGTGGCTTGGCGGCGTTCGATCGGCGCTACCGGCAGGCGCCATCGGCAGCGCGTGCGCTTGGCGCTCAGGCTGACGTGGGCATGGGTGCGTTTGGCGTACGAGTTGCAGGGCCTGTGCCAGTGGTCAAAGGCGCTGTGTCATGAGCGCGTTGTCTGCCAAGGCCACAAGCCGCCGCATGCCGCGCTGGGTGTTTGTGCCACTGGCGCTGTTTTTGGCCATGGTGGTGTTTTTGGGTGTGGGCCTCACGCGCAACCCGCAAGAGATTCCCTCGCCGCTGATCGGCCGCCCCGCACCGGCTTTTGAGTTGCCGCTGGTGGGCGGGCCGGGCGTGTTCAACGCGGCGCAGTTCAAGGGCCAGCTCACCTTGGTCAACCTGTGGGCCACCTGGTGTGCGGGTTGCAAAGAAGAGCACCCGATTTTGATGGCGCTGGCCCGCCAGCCCGGCCTGAAGATGGTGGGCATCAATTACAAAGAACTGCAGGCTTCGGAACTTTCGGGACAAGACGCGCAAAGCGCCGAATCGGTGCAGAAAGCTACGGCGCGCAGCCAGGCTTGGTTGCAAAAAAATGGCCAGGCTTTTGGCGTGAACCTGCTGGACATGGACGGCCGTGTGGGCATGGATTTTGGTGTGTACGGCTTGCCCGAAACCTATTTGATTGACCGCGAGGGCGTGGTGCGCTTCAAGCACGCTGGGGCCTTGACGCCCGATGTGGTCCAGCAAAAACTGCTGCCCTTGCTGCGGGGGGTGAACTGATGCGCGCGGTGCTGCGGTGGGTGCTGGCCAGCCTTGGGTTGTGGTGCGCCTGTGTGACAGCCCAAGCCCCAGGAGGTTCGTCAATGGGCATTGCCAGTGGTGGGGCAGTCCCATCGGCTGTGCAGGCGACCTTGCCAGGTGTGGGCGCGCCAGTGGCAGCGCACGCCGATTCGCCCATGTCAGCCGCTGTGCAGGCGCGCTGGGACCACATCGCGGCCGAGCTGCGTTGCTTGGTGTGCCAAAACGAATCGCTGGCTTCGTCGAATGCTGAGCTGGCCATGGACCTGCGGCGCGAGCTGCGCGGTCTGATCGAGCAGGGCCAAAGCGATGCCGACATCCGCCGCTTTTTGGTCAGCCGTTACGGTGACTTTGTGCTCTACAAGCCCGAGGTCAAGCCTGTGACCTGGCTCTTGTGGTTCGGCCCCTTTGTGCTGCTGTTGGGTGCACTGGTGCTGGCGCTGCGCTTGATGCGCCGCTCGCCTGCTGCGCCCACGCCGCCGGCGCGATCGCCAACGAGGCCGACACGAGACCCATCCTTACCCACACACTACGAAGTCGGTCGGTCATCTGAAGCCTCCCAAGAAATTGCGGCCGGCTC
>JAKFXJ010000333.1 GCA_021731425.1 Limnohabitans sp.
GGCCCGCCGCACCCAGCACCGCATCGGTGATGGCGTGCAGCAGCACATCGGCGTCCGAGTGGCCCAGCAAGCCAGCGGTGTGGGCAATCTCAACCCCGCCCAGAATTAGCTGGCGACCGGGCACCAGGGCATGCACGTCCCAGCCTTCGCCCACACGGATGTTCATGTTCTGCCTTTCAAAACCGCCTCGGCAAACGCAAAGTCGGCCGGGTAAGTGACTTTCATATTCTGGACCGATCCTGGCACCAGGCGCGGCGAATGGCCCAGGCGCTCCATCGCGCTCGATTCGTCGGTGATGCCATCAAAAGCGGTGGCCGCCGCTGCAGCCAATGCCGCATGCAAAGCGCCCAAGCGAAACATCTGAGGGGTTTGCGCCAACCATTTGTCTTCGCGCGGCACCGTGCTGGCCACGCGTGCACCTTGACCATCCAGCGTGTGCGACTTCAAGGTGTCGGGCAGCGGCAAGGCCAGCAAGCCCCCCACACCGTCATCCCGGCAGGCCTCGACCAAGCCCGACACCGCCTCGGGTGTGATCAGGCAACGCGCGGCGTCGTGCACCAAAACCCAATCTTGCGCAGGCAAACCCGCCTGCAACATGGCGCTCAGGCCATTGAACACACTTGCTGCTCGGGTTGCACCACCACAGGCCTCGCGCCTGAAGTGTGCAGGCCAGGCGGCCTGCGGCCACTCAAAATCATCGTCGGGTGACAAGATCACCCAGCCACTGGCCAACTGCGGTACACGGGCCAGCGCCTGCAAGGTGTGCATGACCATGGGCTGCCCCGCCACGGTTTGGTACTGCTTGGGTTGTGCCGTGCCTGCGCGGCTGCCTGTACCGGCACAGGGCACCAGGGCATGAAAACGGGGGGTGTCTGGGGTGATCGACATGGGCTGTCATTGTAGGTCGGTGGCCTCCACCCCACATCAAGGGCATCGCCTCGCGCCCACGCCTTTACCGCTTGACCCTTTTACAATCGATCTGTTAGACAACCCGATCACCCCCCTCCATCTTGGCGGGGGGTGTTTTGCTTTTTTCATCGCCATTGGCCATCGCCACCATGCAACTGCCCAGCCTGATATCCGGCAAACGTTTCAACCTGCCCCGCCCTGCCGGATCGGCCGATGCCGTGCTGCTGGCCCAACTGGCCGAGCGCGAGAAAAAAGCGGGCAAGCTCACCGCCATCGTCACCAGTGACGCGGCCGACGCCCAGCGCCTCATGGACGAGTTGGTGTTTTTTGCCCCCGATCTGCGCTGCGTGATGTTCCCCGACTGGGAAACCTTACCCTACGACACCTTCTCGCCACACCAAGACCTGATCAGCGAGCGTTTGGCAACGCTCTGGCGCATCAAGCAGCGCAACCACGCCGAAAGCGCCGACGTGGTGCTGGTGCCCGCCACCACGGCGCTGTACCGTCTGGCTCCGCCGTCCTTTTTGGCGGGCTACACCTTTGAGTTCAAGGTCAAGCAAAAGCTCGACGAAGCCCAGCTCAAGGCCCAGCTGACCCTGGCGGGCTACTCGCATGTCAGCCAAGTGGTCAGCCCCGGGGAATACGCGGTGCGCGGCGGCTTGATCGACCTCTTCCCCATGGGTTCGCTGGTGCCTTATCGGGTGGACCTGTTCGACGACGAAATCGACAGCATCCGCACCTTTGACCCCGACAGCCAGCGCAGCCTCTACCCCGTGCCCGAAGTGCGGCTGCTGCCCGGGCGAGAGTTCCCGATGGACGAGGCGGCCCGTGCGCGATTCAGAAGCCGTTGGCGCGAGCTGCTGGAGGGCGACCCGACCAAGAGCCGCATCTACAAAGACATGGGCAATGGCGTAGCCACGGCGGGCATCGAGTACTACCTGCCGCTGTTTTTTGAAGAAACTGCCACGGTGTTTGATTACCTGGGCGCTGGCCAGCCCGATGCCGCCACCGTGGTGCTGCACGGCGATCTGGAGCCCGCCTTCCAGCGCTTTTGGCAAGACACCCGCGACCGCTACCGCCTGGTGCAAGGTGACCCCGAGCGGCCTGTGTTGCCGCCCGATGCACTGTTTTTGAGCGCAGAGCAGTTCTACACGCTGACCAACGGCCATGCGCAACTGGCTTTGCGCACAGGCACCAGCGATGTGCCCGACAACACCCTCGCCCAGCCCCTGCCCGAGCTGACGGTGGTGCGCGGTGCCGAGGACCCGCTGTCGCGATTGCAAGCGCACATCCGCAGCAGCACCAGCCGCGTGCTGATTCTGGCCGAGAGCGATGGCCGACGCGAGAGCCTGCTCGACTTCGTGCGCTCCAGCGGCCTGACACCGCCTGTGTTCGACAGCCTGCAAGCCTTTTTAGCCAGCGACGAAAAAATTGGCATGGCCACCGCTGCGCTGGTCAGTGGTTTCCACTGGTTCGAGCACAACATCGACCTGGTCACCGAAACCGAACTCTTCGCGGCTGGGGCGGTCACCCGCCGCCGCAAAAAGCAGGAACAGGTCAGCGATGTGGAAGCGCTGATCAAAGACCTCTCCGAGCTGAACGTGGGCGACCCGGTGGTGCACAGTGCCCACGGCATTGGCCGCTACCGGGGTCTGGTCAACATGGACATGGGCCAGAAAAACTCCGACGGCACGCCCGCCCTGCAAGAGTTTTTGCACCTGGAATACGCTGACCAAGCCACGCTCTATGTACCGGTGAGCCAGCTGCAGCTGATTGGCCGCTACACGGGCGTGAGCGCCGACGAAGCGCCCCTGCACAAGCTGGGCTCAGGCCAATGGGAAAAGGCCAAACGCCGCGCCGCCGAGCAGGTGCGCGACGCCGCCGCCGAGTTGCTCAACATCTACGCCAGCCGTGCCGCACGCGAGGGGCACCCCTTCCGCTACAGCCCGCAAGACTACGAAACCTTTGCCAACGACTTTGGCTTTGAAGAAACCGCCGACCAAAAGGCCGCCATTCACTCCGTGATCCAAGACATGATCAGCCCCCGCCCGATGGACCGCTTGGTCTGCGGCGATGTGGGTTTTGGCAAGACCGAGGTCGCGCTTCGGGCCGCCTTTGTGGCCGTCACAGGCGGCAAGCAAGTCGCCATTCTGGCCCCCACCACACTGCTGGCCGAGCAGCATTACCAAACCCTCAAAGACCGCTTTGCCAAATGGCCCGTCAAGGTCGCCGAGGTCTCGCGCTTTCGCTCGGGCAAAGAAGTCACCGCCGCCCTCAAAGGCATTGCCGACGGTACGGTGGACATCGTGGTCGGCACGCACAAGCTGCTGAGCGAATCCACCAAATTCCACGACCTGGGCCTGCTGATCATCGACGAGGAACACCGCTTTGGTGTGCGCCACAAAGAGGCCATGAAAGGCCTGCGGGCCGAAGTCGACGTGCTCACACTCACCGCCACCCCCATCCCACGCACCATGGGCATGGCACTCGAAGGCCTGCGCGATCTGAGCGTGATTGCCACCGCGCCTCAACGCCGCCTGGCCATCAAGACCTTTGTGCGCAACGAAGGCACTGGCGTGATCCGCGAGGCGGTGCTGCGCGAACTCAAGCGCGGCGGCCAGTGCTACTTTTTGCACAACGAGGTCGAGACCATCGAAAACCGCAAGCAAAAGCTCGAAGAAATCCTGCCCGAAGCCCGCATCGCCGTGGCCCACGGTCAGATGCCCGAGCGCGAGCTGGAGCGCGTCATGCGCGACTTTGTGGCCCAGCGCTACAACATCTTGCTGTGCTCGACCATCATTGAGACCGGCATCGACGTGCCCACAGCCAACACCATCGTGATCTCTCGCGCCGACAAGTTCGGCCTGGCCCAGCTGCACCAGCTGCGTGGACGCGTGGGCCGCTCGCACCACCAAGCCTATGCCTATTTGATGGTGCCCGAGATCGAAGGCCTGACCAAACAAGCAGCCCAGCGACTCGATGCGATCCAGCAGATGGAAGAACTGGGCAGCGGCTTTTATTTGGCCATGCACGACCTGGAGATCCGCGGCGCGGGCGAGGTGCTGGGTGAAAACCAAAGCGGCAACATGCTTGAGGTGGGCTTTCAGCTCTACAACGAGATGCTGTCCGAAGCGGTGCGCAGCCTCAAAGCAGGCAAAGAGCCGGATTTGCTCAGCCCCCTGTCGGTCACCACTGACATCAACCTACACGCCCCCGCCCTGCTGCCCAACGACTACTGCGGCGACGTGCACCTGCGCCTGAGCTTTTACAAAAAGCTGGCCACCGCCAAAACCAGCGACCAAATCGATGCCTTGCTCGAAGAGCTGGTGGACCGCTTTGGCAAACTGCCCCCGCAAGCGCAAACCCTGGTCGATGTGCACCGCCTGCGCGTGCTGACCCAGCCTTATGGCGTCATCAAGGTCGATGCCGCGCCGGGCGTCATCCAAATC
>JAKFXJ010000301.1 GCA_021731425.1 Limnohabitans sp.
GGTGAACTGCAGGTAGTGCCTCACGGGCACAGGTGGGGTCAGGCTCATGCAGGCTCCGCCAAAAAGGTCTTGATCAATGGCACCAAAATCGCCACGACTTCGTCGGCTTCTGCTTCGGTCATGATGAGCGGAGGCACCAGGCGGATCACGCTGTCGGCCGTGACGCTCAGCAGCAAACCGGCTTCAGCTGCCCGTGTCCAAATGGCACCGCAAGGGCGGTCCAGCTCGATGCCCAGCATCAGGCCTTGGCCACGCACTTCTTTCACGCCTTGCACGCCCGCCAGAGCTTTCTCCAGTGCAGAGCGCAAATGCGCACCGACTTTGGCGGCGTTGGCCATCAGGCCGTCTTTTTCCATGATGCGGATGGTCTCGACCCCCGCCCGCATGGCCAGCGGGTTGCCCCCAAAAGTGGTGCCGTGGTTGCCGGGCTGGAAGATGTGGGCGGCCTTTGGGCCAGCCACCACCGCGCCAATCGGCACACCCGAGCCCAGGCCTTTGGCCAGCGGCATCACGTCAGGCAAGATGCCCGCCCACTGGTGAGCGAACCATTTGCCGGTGCGGCCCATGCCGCACTGCACTTCGTCGATCATCATCAGCCAGTCTTTTTGGTCGCACAGGGCTCGCACTTGCTGCAGGTATTCGATGCGCATCGGGTTGATGCCGCCTTCGCCTTGGATGGTTTCCATGAACACGGCCACCACATTGGGGTTGCCTTCGGTGGCTTTTTTCAGGGCCTCGATGTCGTTGACCGGCACACGCACAAACCCTTCGAGCATAGGGCCAAAGCCTTTTTTCAGCTTCTCGTTGGCGGTGGCGCTCAGGGTGGCAATGCTGCGGCCGTGGAAGGCTTTTTCATACACCACGATCTCGGGCTTGTCGATGCCCTTATCGTGGCCGTATTTGCGCGCCAGCTTGATGGCCGCCTCGTTGGCTTCGAGGCCCGTGCAGCAGAAAAACACGTTCGTCATGCCCGACATCTCCACCAGCTTGGCCGCCAGAACTTCGGCGTTGGGCACATGGAAGTAGTTGCAGCTGTGGATCATTTTGGCCAGCTGGTCTTGCAGCGCTGGCACCAGATCGGGGTGGTTGTGGCCCAAGGTGTTCACAGCGATGCCAGCGAGGGCATCGAGGTAGGGCTTGCCATTGACGTCCCAGACTCGGCAACCCTGACCATGGCTGAGTGCGATTGGCAGTCGGCCATAGGTGTTCATGGTGTGCGGTGAGGCGGCTTCAATGAAAGCGGACATGCGTGAACTCCTGAAATAAAAATCGGCCCAACGAAGAAGGGCCGCTGAAACCAGATTTTAGAGGCAGAAAGGACCGGTCCTTACCAATCCATTTCAGCCATTAGCTGAGGGGTTTTGTGGCGGCCTCAAGTCTTATATAAGATACAATACTTGGGTTAACCCGTGGGCGGTGATCCCGCGCTGCGGGTCCGATTGATTCACACCTCTATCCGATGGTTTCCAACAACGCCAAAGAAGTTTTCATCCAGGGCATCACCCAGGACGGCAAGCCTTTCAGACCCAGCGACTGGGCCGAACGCTTGGCGGGCGTCATGAGCCCCTTTCGCCCCGGCGGCGCGGTTCCCGGCAGCCACTTGAGCTATTCCCCCTGGTGCATTCCCACCACACTGGCCGGGATCAAGTGTGTGATCGTGAACCACGAACTGCGCGATCACAACGTCATGGCCTGGGATTTCGTGATGAACTTTGCGCGTGACAACGGCTTGCAAGTGGCCGAGGCCTGTTTGTTGCCCGACCCTCCACCCCAAAGTAAGAACTAAGAACCAACCGACCAAGGGCGGTTTTTTTATGGCCCGTTCGCTCAGCTGGGGGCAGGGCATTGGTGGGTGACGATTTTTACGAGCGAAGCGAGTCATGAGGAACCCGCCAATGCCCTGCCCCCAGCGAATTGAGAGCGCCCATGAAAAAACCGCCAAGGTTTGCACCAAGGCGGTTCAGTGTTCGCGGACAGCGCACCCGTTTCAAACGGCAGCGAGGACTAAGCCTCGCCGGGCTGTTGATCTGGTGGATCGGATCAGGCTGCGGCGAGAGCCAAAGTCTTGACTTTGGCGCTCAGGCGGCTCTTGTCACGAGCAGCCTTGTTCTTGTGGAAGATGCCCTTGTCGGCAATGGTGTCCACCACGGTTTGCATTTTGGCAAACAACTCTGTGGCTTTGGTTTTGTCGCCTGCCAAGACCGCCTTTTCGACGTTCTTCACAGCAGTGCGGTATTTGGAGCGCAGCGAAGAGTTCGCAGCGTTGATTTTGACGTCTTGGCGGACGCGTTTACGGCCGGAAGCAAGACGGGGGTTTTTCTTTTTGGGTTTAGCGGATGCCATATATAAGTTCTTTCAGTGTCTGAGGATGATGTCCAGCGAACCCACCATTATAGCAGACCTGTAAACGGTGTTGGCCACTGCGGGCGCACCGCCAAGCCAGACCTGCGCTCCAATCCCTCACGCCACCATGGCATGGCGGACATGCTCGGAAGTGGCCGCTACACTCAAACCCTGTGAGCCTCCTCCGATCTGCCTCTGTTGTGTCGATTTTTACCCTGGCCTCCCGGGTCACGGGTTTGGTGCGCGAGTTGCTGATCGCCTCGATGTTCGGCGCCAGCGCCCTCACCGACGCTTTTAATGTGGCTTTCCGCATTCCCAACCTGTTTCGGCGGCTGTTTGCCGAAGGGGCCTTCAGCCAGGCCTTTGTGCCGGTGCTGGCCGCCAGCCGCGCCCAGCATGGCGACCAGGCCACCCAGGAAGTGATCGACAGCGTGGCCACGGCCCTGGCCTGGTCGGTGCTGGTTTTGTCCATCTTGGGTGTTCTGGCTTCGCCTGGGTTGGTCTGGTTGATGGCCAGTGGCTTGCAGCAAGATGCCCGGGGTTATGGGGCGGCTGTCAACATGACGCGCTGGATGTTCCCCTACATCGCCTTCATGTCCATGGTCGCTTTGTCTGCCGGCATTTTGAACACTTGGAAGCGCTTTGCCGTGCCTGCGGCCACGCCCGTGCTGCTGAATGTGAGCGTGATCGCCGCGGCTTGGTTGTTGTCGCCCTGGTTGGCCAAGCAGGGTGTGGAGGCCATCTATGCCTTGCCCGTGGGGGTGATGGTGGGTGGTGTCTTGCAGTTGGCGGTGCAAATTCCGGCCTTGGCGCGGCTGGGTTTGTTGCCCCGTTTGGGTGTCGGACCTCGCGCCGTTAAAAAAGCCTGGACCAACCCCGCCACCTTGAACATCTTGCGCCTGATGGGCCCGGCCTTGCTGGGCGTGGGGGTGGCCCAAATTTCCTTGCTCATCAACACGCAGATCGCCTCGCACTTGGCGCCGGGCAGTGTCAGCTGGTTGACCTATGCCGACCGTTTGATGGAGTTTCCGACAGCCATTTTGGGCGTGGCACTGGGCGTGGTGCTGATGCCGCAATTGGCAGCCGCCAAAGCGACGGGGGACAGCGAGTGTTATGCCGCCATGCTCGACTGGGGCTTGCGTCTGGTGCTGCTGCTGGCTTTGCCGTGTGCAGCGGCTTTGCTGGTGTTTTCGCAGCCCCTGGTGTCGGTGCTCTACCACTATGGGGCCTTCACCGATCGCGATGTGCAGCAAACCACCTTGGCCCTGACTGGCTATGGCGTGGGCTTGCTGGGCCTGGTGGCCATCAAGGTACTGGCCCCTGGCTACTACGCCAGCCAGGACATTCGCACCCCGGTGCGCATTGCGGTGGTTGTGTTGGTGCTCACCCAAATTTTCAACGTGCTGCTGGTGCCTTATTTGGCTCATGCTGGGCTGGCGCTGTCCATCGGTTTGGGGGCTTTGGTCAATGCCTTGTGGCTGTTGGTGGGCCTGCTGCGCCGGGGCAGTTACAAGCCGCAACCCGGTTGGTGGCGCTTTGGTTTGCAGGTGCTGCTGGCCACGGCCTTGTTGACAGGCTTGTTGTGGTTCGCCGCTAACCATTTGCCTTGGGTGGCCATGCGCCAAGAGGCCTGGCTGCGCATCGGTTGGATGGTGACCGTTTTGGCGACCTCGGCCTTGCTTTATTTTGGTGTGTTGTGGGCCACGGGTTTGCGGCTCAAGGCCTTCCTAAAGCGTTGAAGGATTTCTCATGCCGCTGACTTTTTCTGCCCCGACCCCTTTGGGTTACTTTGCCAGCTTGGTGCAAAGTGATGAGCACTTTCCTTTGCTGGAGGCGGCCGCCAGTCTTGGCCAGGACGAAGAGCCCACCCTCGACGTGCAGCAGGTGCTGGACGATGTGGCGCGTTTGCTCAAACGGGTCACGGCACGCATGCCCGACGAGGCCGATGACCTGACCCGCTTGGCCATCCTGACGCAGGTCTTCTACAAAGACCTGG
>JAKFXJ010000224.1 GCA_021731425.1 Limnohabitans sp.
TGCACTGGGCGCTGGCCACTCCAGACCAAACAGGCATCGACCTCGGCGGTTTGCTCGGCGATGTGGATGTGCACCGGGGCCGTAGCGTCCATGGCGTGCAAACCGGCCAGCGCTTCGCGCAAGCTGTCTGGCGGCACGGCACGCAAGGAGTGTGGCGCCAGGCCCAGTCGGCCGCCTTGCGCTTCGCACAGCGGTTTGAGCTTTTGCAGCAAGGCCAGCATGTTGTCGGTCGAGCGAATAAAGCGCTGCTGGCCAATGCTGGGCGGCGTGCTGCCAAAGCCACTGGTCTGGTAAAGCACGGGCAACAAAGTCAGGCCCATGCCAGAGCGTGCAGCGGCTCGCAAAAGGCACATCGTCAATGCGGCGTCATCGGCATAAGGACGGCCATCGCTGTCGTGGTGCACGTAATGGAATTCGCACACGCTGGTGTAACCGGCCTCCAGCATCTCGACATACAGACCCGTGGCAATGGCTTCCAATTGTTCCGGCGTGATGGCCGCTGCAAAGCGGTACATCAGGCTGCGCCAGCTCCAGAAGCTGTCTTGGGTGGCTCCCCGGTATTCGGTCAGGCCGCCAAACGCTCTTTGGAATGCGTGCGAATGCAAATTGGGCATGCCGGGCAACACTGGGCCAGTGGCGCGTGCCGTACCTTCAGGGCAAGTGGCCTGCGCTTTCACACCCGTGATCACGCCGTGATCGTTCCACGACAAGAGCACATCACGCGCCCATCCGGTGGGCAACAAGGCGTGCTCGGCAAACAGGCTTTTGGTGTTCATGCATCACTCCGATGCACACCCATGCCGTCGACGGCCAAACGGCCTTGGCGCACCACACGACACGCTGGGCGCTGGCCCAGCCAATAGGCCAGTTCTGCCACATCGCCCAAAGGCCAGAGCACGAAGTTGGCTGGCCAGCCGACCGCGATGCGGCCATGCGTGGCCTGCAGGCCCAGCGCCTGCGCGGCGTGGCGGGTCACGCCCGCCAAGGCCTCTGGCACCGTCATGCGGAACAAGGTGCACGCCATGTTGACCATCAGCAACAAACTCAAAGCAGGCGAGGTGCCCGGGTTGTGGTCGGTGGACACGGCCATGGGCACGCCCGCTGCACGCAGTGCGGCAATGGGCGGCATGTGGGTGTCGCGCAGGGTGTAGTAGGCGCCGGGCAAGAGCACGGCCACGGTGCCCGTTTGGCGCATGGCGGCGATGCCCTCGGCGCTCAGGTGTTCGATGTGGTCACACGACAGCGCACCATAACGCGCCGCCAGTGCCGAGCCGCCCATGTCAGACAGTTGTTCGGCATGCAGCTTGACCGGCAAGCCCAGCGCTTGCGCGGCTTGGAACACCTGCTCGGTCTGCGCCAGCGTGAAGCCAATCGTTTCGCAAAACACATCCACCGCGTCCACCAGGCCTTCGGCCGCCAGTGCGGGCATCATCTCTTCACACACCAGGCGGATGTAAGCGTCGCTGCGCCCCGCGAATTCGGGCGGCAGCGCATGTGCACCCAAAAACGTGGTGCGCACCGTGACGCCAAACACCTCGCCCAATCGACGGGCCACGCGCAGTTGTTTTCGCTCGTGTTCCAGGCTCAGGCCATAGCCCGATTTGATCTCGATGGCGCAAACCCCTTCGGACAGCAAAGCCTGTAAACGGGGCACGGCGGCATGGAACAAATCGTCTTCGCTCGCCTCGCGTGTGGCCTTGACGCTGGACACAATGCCGCCCCCGGCACGCGCCACCTCTTCGTAGCTGGCCCCGGCCAAGCGCAGGGCAAATTCGTTGGCCCGCTGGCCGCCGTAGACCAAATGCGTGTGGCAATCGATCAGGCCGGGCGTGACCAAGGCGCCGTGACCGTCGTGTAAAGGCAGTTGCCGATACGCGTCCGGCAAATCGGCGTACTTGCCCACCCAAGAGATGGCCCCCTGCTCAACGACGATGGCCGCATCAGGCACCGCTGTAGTGCCTGCGCCCAAAGCCTCAGGCGCCAAGTGCAGGTGGTGCCAAACGCCATGGGCGCTGGGCCATGAATCAGGGGACAGTGAAGCGTTCATGTTCAGTCAAAGTGAAGGGTCAACGCAAGCAGTGCTGCATCGGGGCTTTGTGGGTGCAGTCGCCATGCCAAAGACGCATCAGACCACCACAGGCCTTGCTGCGGCGCGAGTTGTTCAGAACGGCTGCCTTCCAGCACCCAATGCCCTTGCACCGCCATCAACAGGCCCTGCGATGCAGCGGGCCAATCGCACGCACTGCGCATCACCTGCAGCGAAGCACGGCACACAGCACGCCGGGTCATGACGTTGAAATCATGGCAGTCACCTGCCAGCAAGCGGGCATGGATGGCCGCTTCCCCCGCAAACGCAAAGGGTGCCAGCGGTGTGTCCAATGGGTGATCCACCTGACCGTCATCGCCAAGTAAGTGGACACCGCCGCCGCTGAGCAAAGTGATGACACGGTCGATGCCCGGAAAAGCCGAAAACGGCCCGCTACTTGCGATGTGCGCAATGCTTACCCGCCAGTCAAAACTGTCCATGTCGGCACCGGGCGGCTGACAGACGATTTCACGCGTCACACCGCCACCGTTCTTCCAGGGTGTTGCCGGCAAATCCGCCACATTGAATCGGTGCAAAGACATGTGCAAAGCAGATGGGTGGAATGGGTCGGTCAGGCTGCGTCGGCTTACTTGATCATGGGCAGCTTGAGCCCTTGCTTTTTGGCGGTGGCCACGGCCAGCTCATAACCTGCATCGGCGTGGCGCATCACGCCCGAGCCGCTGTCGTTGACCAACACACGCGCCAAGCGCTCGGCTGCCGCGTCGGTTCCGTCGGCCACGATGACCATGCCCGAATGTTGCGAATAACCCATGCCCACGCCGCCACCGTGGTGCAGACTGACCCAGCTGGCGCCGCCTGCGGTGTTGAGCAAGGCGTTCAGCAGCGGCCAGTCACTCACGGCGTCGGTGCCGTCTTTCATGGCTTCGGTCTCGCGGTTGGGGCTGGCCACGGAGCCGGTGTCCAAGTGGTCACGCCCGATCACGATGGGGGCTTTGAGTTCACCCGTGCGCACCATCTCGTTGAAGGCGAGCCCAGCCAGATGCCGCTCGCCCAGGCCCAGCCAGCAAATGCGTGCAGGCAGGCCCTGAAAGCTGATGCGCTCACGCGCCATGTCCAGCCAGCGGTGCGTGTGCGTGTTGTGCGGGAACAGTTCCTTGATCTTGGCGTCGGTTTTGTAGATGTCTTCAGGGTCACCCGACAAGGCCACCCAACGGAACGGGCCCTTGCCTTCGCAGAACATGGGACGGATGTAGGCGGGCACAAAGCCGGGGAAGTCGAAGGCTTTTTTCACGCCATGGTCAAACGCCACCTGGCGGATGTTGTTGCCGTAATCCACCGTGGGGATGCCCATGGTCTGAAAGTCCAGCATGGCTTGAACCTGAGTGGCGCAGCCTTGGGAGGCATCGGCCTTCAAGCGGGCGTGTTGTGCGGGGTCGTGCTGGGCAGCTTTCCACTGCGCCACGGTCCAGCCCGGGGGCAAATAGCCGTTGATCAGGTCATGCGCCGAGGTCTGGTCGGTCACCAGATCGGGGCGCATGCCACCCGCTTGGGCGCGGCGCACCAGCTCGGGCAAGATCTCCGCCGCGTTGCCCAGCAAGGCAATTGATATCGCCTCTTTGGCGGCGGTGTGGTGTGCGATCAGGGCCAGGGCCTCGTCCAGGTCTTTGGCCTGCTTGTCCACATAGCGGGTGCGCAGACGGAAGTCGATGCTGCTTTGCTGGCATTCGATGTTGAGCGAGCAAGCCCCAGCCAACGTGGCAGCCAAGGGCTGCGCACCGCCCATACCGCCCAGACCGGCTGTCAAAATCCAGCGGCCTGTCCAATCGTTGTTGTAATGCTGGCGACCGGCTTCCACAAAGGTCTCGAACGTGCCTTGCACGATGCCTTGGGTGCCGATGTAAATCCACGAGCCCGCCGTCATCTGCCCGTACATGAACAAGCCCTTGCGGTCGAGTTCGTTGAAGTGCTCCCAGTTGGCCCATTTGGGCACGAGGTTGGAGTTGGCAATCAGCACACGCGGGGCGTTGGCGTGTGTCTTGAACACGCCCACGGGCTTACCCGATTGAATGAGCAAGGACTCATCTTCGTTCAGGTCTTTGAGCGAAGCCAGGATCTGGTCGAAGCAAGCCCAATCGCGGGCTGCACGGCCAATGCCGCCGTACACCACCAGGCTTTGCGGGTTCTCGGCCACTTCGGGGTCGAGGTTGTTTTGCACCATGCGGTAAGCGGCTTCGGTGACCCAGTTTTTACAGGTCAACTGGCTGCCACGGGGGGCACGCACCACAC
>JAKFXJ010000025.1 GCA_021731425.1 Limnohabitans sp.
CTCTGGGGGCTCGCGCAACCACCCCCCGCCACACCTCCCGGTCCCGGCGGCATCGTGTCGCGGTTAAACGCCGCGTTCGCCACTGGTTCGAAGGTGTCCGGGTAGCCATACATCTTGAGGAAATAGCCCAGAATGCCGAATCCCAACATCCAATACACATCGACCGGGTTGTTGTTGATGGCGTAAGCCCCCACCGCCGACAACACCAAAATCATGGGCAGCAAAATCGCTTTGGGTGTCTCGACCAACTTGGCAAACAGTTTGATGCCGGTCAGGCCAAAAACCAACAAAAACAAATTGGCCAACACCAAGGTGCCCACGATGAACCAGAACAAATGGGGCGTTTCGATCATCAACATGGGGCCAGGTTTGAGGCCATGGATGTACAAGGCCCCGATGATGACGGCCGTGACCGCGTCGCCTGGAATGCCCAGGGTCATCATGGGAATGTAAGCCCCACCCACAGCAGCGTTGTTCGCCGACTCAGGCGCGACCAGCCCCTCTTGTGCGCCCTGCCCAAAAGGACGAGACGGTTTTTTGACCGAGCGTTTGGCATGGTCATAGGCCATCAGGGCGGCAATGTCACCGCCTGCGCCGGGCAAAGCACCAATCACCACCCCGATGCCCGATGTGCGCAAGGACAAGGGCAAATGCTTGCGAACCAAGGCCCAAGAAGGAATGATCTTGCTGACGTTTTGTTTGACCGGCTTGGTTTTGAGCCCGTGCAACTGCACCAGCACTTCGGCCACACCAAAGAAACCGATCATGGCCGCCACATAAGAAATGCCGGCCGTCATCTGCACATTGCCAAACGTGAAACGGGGCTCGGCCGTCATCGGGTCCAGACCC
The DNA here is from genome assembly GCA_021731425.1 of Limnohabitans sp. GTDB lineage: Bacteria > Pseudomonadota > Gammaproteobacteria > Burkholderiales > Burkholderiaceae_C > Limnohabitans_A. The sequence continues at coordinate 850 of JAKFXJ010000025.1, forward strand.
ACGGAGGCAATCAGCACGCCCAAAGCACCCGCAAAAATGCCTTTGGCCAGCGAACCGCCCGACAAGGCCCCCACCAGCAAAATGCCCCAAATGGCCAACAGCAGGTAGTCGCGTGGCGCGAACATGAGTGCAAAGTCAGACAAGGCCGGCGCCGCCACAGCCAACGCCAAAATGCCCACAAAACCACCAATGACCGACATCACGGTGGTCAGCCCGATCGCAGCCCCTGCTTCACCGCGTTGGGCCATGGGGTAACCATCCAGCGCCGTGGCAATGGCCGCAGGCGCACCTGGGATGTTGAGCAAAATGGCACTGCGTGAGCCGCCGTAAACGCCCCCCAAAAATATCCCCGAAATCAAGGCCAGCGCTTCATTCACCGGCCACTTGAAGGTGAAAGAGATCAGGATGGACACCGCCATGGTGACCGACAGCCCAGGAATGGCCCCAATGTAGATGCCGGCAAAGGTGCCGGATGCGATCAGGAACAGCAGATAAGGGCTGGTCCAAGCCATCAAGAAGTAGTCGAGTGACTGCATCATGGCCACACCCCGACCAGCCAGGTGCCCTTGGGCAAGATCACTGAAAACACCGTCTGAAAAATCAGAAACACCACCGCCAAAGAGGCCGCACTGACCAGGGCATTAAAGCCCCAACGTTCGCTGCCCAACAAGCGCATCGATGCCAGCAAGAATCCATAAGCGGAAACAACAAAACCCAGTTTGGGCAACAAAAACATGAACGCCAGCAATGCCAGCGTGAACCCCATGAACACGCTGGGCGTGATCTGCCGGGCAAACGCGCCGGTCAAAGTCTCGCCATCAACTCGCTCAACGGGTGTGGTCCGGCGGGTGCGTATGACCACCCATGCGCCGGTGAGCACCATCACCAAAGCAGACAGCATGGGAAACATGCCCGCCGAGGTGATGGACTCGAAGCCGGAGATGCCATAGGCCTGTGCGAGCAAAAACAAACTGCCCAAAAGCAGCAGAACGGTGAAAGTCAACTCACCGGGCAAACGTTGGTTTTTTTCAGGCACAGTGGCGATCTCCAACCATCAGCCTCATCAGGGCTTGGCAATGCCCAAATCGGCTGGTGACTTCTTGGCCACACCCGCTTCTTGCAAAGTCCAGGCGGTCACCGACTGCCACTTTTTCAGGAACGCATCGGCCTCTGCACCCGAGATGTTCATCATGGCGTTGCCACGGTCGGTCATCAGCTTGACGAACTGGGGGTTGGTGGCTGCGGTTTTGAACGACGCTGTCAGTTTGGTTTTGACCGCATCGGGCACATCGCGCTTGACAAACACGCCGTAGAACGGGCCCCAAGGCAGGTACTTGCCAATGCCAGGCAAATCGCCCGTCAAGGCTGGAATGCCCTCAAAAGGCTTGTCGCTCAAGACCGCCAATGCTTTCACACGACCGGCTTTGATGTGCTCTGAGGCTGCGCCCAGGCCCACGGGCATGAAGTCCACATGGCCGCCTTGCAAGGCGGTCAAGCCGGGACCTTCGCCATCAAAGGGAACAGCGGTCACGGGCATCTTGGTGATGGTGCCGATCATGGAGCCCACGCTGTGCGGCAAACCGCCAGGACCGGTCGAGCCCATCTTGACTTTGCCGGGGTTGGCTTGCGCGTCGGCCAGCACGTCTTTGAAAGACTTCCATGGCTTGTCCTTGTTGGCCACGATCACCACAATGCCACGGCCCAGGATGTTGACGGGGTAGAACTTGGAGTAATCCAATTCACCCAATCCAAGCACACCGTGCAGTTGGGGGTTTTCTGCGCCCATCAGCAAGGTGTATCCGTCTGAGGCTTGCTGGTTCACAAAATTGGTCGAAATGGCACCGGCACCACCCGACTTGTTTTGCATCACGATTTTTTTACCCAATGCCTCTTCGGCAAAGGGGGCCACGGCGCGAGCCACCACGTCGGTGGCGCCACCAGCGCCCCACATGATCACACCGGACAGTTCGCGATCGGGAAAGGTCTGAGCGGAGGCCAGACCACTGGCCACGATCAGGGATGCCAGCGTCAAGCTGCGTCGAACAAAATTCATGAATGTCTCCTGTAGTAAGTGGAAATCAACGCCCTCCATCGGGTCATGGGCGTTGGAATATCTTAGAGGCAGTCCCAAGTGCTGCGAGTCGCATCTGTGAATCGCCCCCCAAGAATTTGAACTCAAGCCCTGCGCACCCACCCGGGCAACGGCGCCGGTTTGTGCAACACATCTTGGTGCAGCCAGGTGGCGCTGCGCCGGGCACGTTCGGCCACAGTGGCCAGCGGCAGCTGCTGGTAGTCGTCGTTGAACACCTCGAAGCTGTAGTCGCCCCGGTAGCCGATGCGGTCCAGGCGCAGCACCAGATCGGCCAGTTGCTCGCTATGCACACCCTCGCCCGGGAACACACGAAAAGTGCGGGCGGTGGTCATGCGCTCTTCAAAGGTGGGGGTTTCTTGCCACATGAAGTCCGACAACTGCACCAGGGAAATTTTGGAAGGGTCCAGCTCTTCGATGGCGTCCAGAGATGTCTTGGCGGCAAAAATGTGAAAAGAGTCGATGCCGATGCCCAGATTGGGGCAATCGGCGCGGCACACCACGTCCCAGCTGGTGGTGAATTCATTGACGGTGCGTCCCCAGGACAAGGCTTCATAAGCGATCTTGATGCCCAAGGGCACCGCCAGCATGGCGAGCTTTTTCAGATCGGCGGCTATCAAGTCGAGGTCTTGGGTCGCGTGGCGCGAGGTGGACGAGCACACCAGCAAGACCTTGCTGCCGGTGGCCGCACACATCTCGAGCATGGCCTTGGCGATGTCGAGTTTGTAACTGTGCAAATGCCCCGAGAGCCCTTCGAAGTCGCGCAGCACCTGAAAACCGGTGGGCCGCATGCCGCTGGCCTGCACCGCTGCCACAGCGGCCTGCACGCCACCGGGGTGCGTGACGAGATCGCGGGCCATCAGCATCACTTGAGAAAAACCCGCATCCTTCATCGCGGCCAGCTTGGCCTCCAGCGTGCCGGCCAGGGTGATGGTGTCCATGCCGTAGCCGTCAAGCATGTTCATGGCAGGTCTCCCGCAGGGCCGCCCCAAGGGAGACCGACGCCCCCTTGGGGGGCAGTGAATACACGAAGTGATGAACGTGGGGGCTTCATTTTTTTCACTGGTGAACGAGTTCAAAGGCGACCGAGCCCAAAGCCGCGCGGGTCAGTGCGCCCCTGTCTTCGGGGTGCAGTTGGGTCGACTCGACAAACTCCACGCCCTGCGCCTTGAGCGCAGCCACGGCCTGCCCCACATCGGGCACGCCAAAACCAATACGCTGCAAGCTCTCGGGGCTGTCGTCCCCGTCCATCCAGGGCTCGGGCTCCACCAGTTGCCACAAGAAGCTGCCGCAAGGGCTTTTCATCAGCTTGCCCTTGGGCAAGATGCCAAAGCGCTCCTCATCGGGGATGCTGCTGAAATCGAACATGTGTTCGTAATAGGTCTGCCA
>JAKFXJ010000391.1 GCA_021731425.1 Limnohabitans sp.
AGACAACCCAAAATCACTCCAATAAAAGGGATCAGGTCTTTGATGACACGGTCCAGTGATATTTTGGCCACAGTACACGCTGCAAACAGGTTGACACCAAAAGGCGGGGTGACCATGCCCAGCGTCAAGTTCACCACCATGACCATACCCAGGTGCACGGGGTCGATGCCAAAGTGGACAGCCACCGGAACCAAGATCGGAGCCAAAACGAGGATGGCGGCGCCTGTTTCGATGAACATGCCGATGATGAACAAGGCAATGTTGATGCCCAGTAAGAAATAGGCGGGCGACTGCAAAACTTGCTGCAACCATGTACCAATCGCCTCAGGAGCGCCTGCACGCGTCAACAAAAATGCGAACAAGCCGGCGTTGGCAATGATGAACATGATGACCGAACTGGAAATCACCGATTTGCGCAAGATGTTGTAAATGTCTTTGATACCAATTTCGCGGTAGATGACAGTGCCCACAATGAAGGAATAAAACACCGCTACAGCTGCCGCTTCTGTGGGGGTAAACACCCCACCGTAGATGCCACCCAGCACGATCACCGGCATCAGAAGGGCCCAGCCGGCTTGCCATGTGGCATTGCCAAAACTCAGACGCCCATCACCATCGTTTTTACCCCAACCTTTGTATTTTGAATAAAGCCATACAAACAACATCAAGGCTCCGCCAATGAGTAGACCAGGGCCGACTCCAGCGACGAACAGTTCGCCAATCGAGACTTCGGCACTCACGCCGAACAAAATCATGGGAATGGACGGGGGAATGATCACGCCAAGCTCCGCCGAGGTGGCTTGCAAAGCGGTGGCCCAGGGCTTGGGATAGCCGTGTTTGATCAAGGCCGGAATCAGGATCGCGCCCACGGCGAAGGTGGTGGCCACTGACGAGCCCGAGACGGCTGCAAAAATCATGCAGGTCAGCACGCAGGTCATGGGCAGGCCACCTTGCACACCGCCCACGATGCTCTTGGCGAATTCCACCAGACGGCGAGATATGCCGCCGGTCTCCATCAGGTTACCGGCCAAGATAAAAAACGGAATGGCCGCCAAGGGGAATTTATTGATGGAGTTGAACATTTCCTTGACAGAAATGAGCATGTTGGCATTAGCCATCTGAATGCCAAGAATGGAAGACAGACCGATGGATACCGCCACAGACACTGTCAATGTAAAACACAACAGCATCGTTAAAAGCATGGCAAAACTCATTGTGCGGCCTCCAATTCCATGCGCTGCGGGTCCAACCAAAAACCGATGATGCCGATGATGCTGAAGGCTGCGCCCACCGGCAAAGCCAAATAAGCCCAGAACATGGACACACCCTCGAGTCCAATCATGGACTGAACGCCGCCTCGTTTAGCGTAGTCCGAACCCCACCACAAAATGACGCCGCAAAGGGTCAGAGCCGCTATCGCCACCACACTGTCCAAAACGCGGCGCATGCGATCACCACTTAAGCGGTAGAGCATGTCCACGCTCACCATGGCCCCTTGCCGAAAAGCTGTAGGGATACCCAAAAACACCATCCAGATCAGGCAAAAGCGTATCAACACTTCGGTCCATTCTGCGGGGGACTCGATGATAAAACGGGTAAAAATTTGGTGAATGCCAAACCCTGATGCCAAAGCCATCATGACGCAGGCAACCATCATCGACAGGGAAGTTGTCCAGTGCTCGAAGCGCAAAAAGAGATGTTTCATCGGCCTATCGCGTTGTGTTCAAAAAAAACGCCCGCCAGCATGCGCTGGTCGGGCATTACAAAAAGGCTTAAATCACTTGTAATTGCGAATGCGGTCCAAGTTGGCCTTACCGAATCTCTTTTCAAACTCTGCGTTCACAGGTCCCATAGTGGCAATGAATTTAGCCTTGTCGACGTTTTCGACAACGGTCATGCCACGTTTGCGCAATTCGGCCACTCCTCCAGCGTCGTCCTTGTCAACTCGGGCGCGGTTGGCTTTGGCACCTTCTTTGGCTGCATCCAAAAAAATCTGTTGGTCAGCTTTGCTGAGTTTGTCAAAAACCGCTTTGTTCATCAGAAAAACAGAGGGTGAGTACACATGACCTGTCAGTGTGATGTGTTTTTGTACCTGATCGAAATTGGCCGCCATGATGACCGAAAGTGGGTTTTCTTGACCGTCAATGGTGCCCGTCTGCAAAGCTGTGAAAACCTCCGGAAACGCCATGGGTGTGGTCACGATGCCCAAGCCTTTGTAGGCAGCAACGTGCACCGGATTTTCCATGGTGCGCATCTTGAGACCTTTGAGGTCGTCCGGGCCATTGACTGAACGCTTGTTGTTGGTCATGTGGCGAACGCCGTTTTCAGTCCAAGCCAGCGCCTTGAAACCTTTGGATTCGAATTTGGCCAACAATTCTTGCCCGATCGGGCCATCAAGCACAGCCCGAGCATGGGCTTTATCGCGGAACAAAAACGGCACATCCAAGATGGCCGTTTCGGGTACAAAGTTGGGCACGGGACCAGTTGAGTTGTGGCCCAGCTCTTGAGTGCCCAGTTGCACCGCTTCCATCACTTCACGCTCGCCGCCGAGCGAGCCGGAGTAAAAATTCTTGATGACAATTCGTCCGTTGGTTCGCTTTTCAACTTCTCGCGCCAAAGTGTCGACGGCTTCACCTGCATGAGAATTCTGCGCCACGGAAATGGCGTTGCGCATCACGATTTGCGCTGTGGCGGTGGTCATGAGACCAACGGCCAGACTCAGGCCCAACATCAATTTACTCAATTTCATGGGTTGACTCCTCAAAGTTTGGATCAAGACAAAGCGAGATTAAATTTTTTCTGCATCCAAATTATGGAGTTGATGCGAAGAGACGCCATTCGGGTTTTCGAGAGGTTTTTCCAGCAGTTTTGTCAAAGTCTGAGTTTTTATTCAATGACGAAAAACCAGTCACTGAATCACTTGACAAGAGTCAGGGTCCGGTTTCAATTGGGTCTGATGGCTCGTTGGGTAATTCTTCTATTTCCTTGCAACAGGTGCAGCTATGAATGACTTTGAATCGGGTATTTTTCGTGTCGGCATTACCCGTGATGTCCTGACAAGCAATGGGCAGCCCATCTTTGGACAGGCGGTTTTTGAATTCCTCAATCATCCCGGATTGGTTTGGGAATACATGGAAGAATCTACCGTTATCCGCCCAGAACATGTCGCCCGTTATGACGCGATATGCGCCATGCTGACCCGCTTCACACCTGAAAGCTTGGGGCCAGAAAAACCCCGGTTGAAAGTGATTGCACGTTTTGGTGTGGGTTACGACACCATCGATGTCCCTACTTGCCAGAAAGCGGGAATTCTTCTGACCATTGCGCCCGATGGCGTTCGACGCCCAGTGGCGGTCTCAGCCATTACCTTCATGCTCATGCTCGCTCACAAAGTCGGTATCAAGGACCGATTGACGCGCTCGGGCCGTTGGGCAGAGAAATCTGATCACATTGGCACAGGCTTGACAGGCCGGATCTTGGGTTCTCTGGGGGTGGGAAATATTGGAGCAGAGATGTTTCGTCTGGCCAAGCCTTTCGACTTGAAGTTCATTGCTCACGATCCTTACGCCGATCCTAAACTGTTGGCTTCGCTGGGAGTGGAGTTGGTGGATTTGGACACCCTGTTTCGCAACGCGGATTTTTTGACTGTGAATTGTCCTTTGAATGAATCGACTCGTGGTTTAGTCAATGCTAGCAAATTGTCCTTGATGAAAAAAACGGCTTACCTCATCAATACAGCTCGAGGTCCTATCGTGGACGAGTCAGCGCTTTATCAGGCATTGGTGGATAAAAAAATTGCTGGGGCCGGTTTGGACGTTTTCGAAGTGGAGCCCACACCCGTAGACAACCCCTTGTTGCAGTTGGAAAATGTGGTGGTCACACCACATGGCATTTGCTTTACCGATGAATGCATGCAGGGCTTGGCCGAAAGTGCTTTCAGGGCCGTTGTTGATGTCATGCATGGAAAAAAACCGGCACATGTTGTGACGACCTGATCGGTAACTCCCTAGACTTTTAAAAGGATTCACATGACAACTGCGATGCCACTCAAGCCGACAATTATGTCTGGCCAGACTGTCCCTGGCGCTATGGTTTTTGAGTTTTTCACACCGGGCATCTCGCAGATACTGGCCAATTCAGGCGCCCGCTTTGCAATTTACGACATGGAGCACACGGGTTTGGGTTTTGAAACCCTGAAATGGTTGTTTGCCACTTGCCGAGGTTTACCCTTGGAGCCCATGGTTCGCGTACCCACCGGTGAGTACACCTGGATAGCACGTGCCCTGGACATTGGTGCGCGCGGGGTGATGGTCCCAATGG
>JAKFXJ010000375.1 GCA_021731425.1 Limnohabitans sp.
GCCTTGGAGGGCCAAGGTTTTACTCAAGGACTGGATGGCGCGGGAGCAATGGGTCTTGACGCTGCCTTCGGAGCAGCCCATCACGGCGGCGGTTTCAGCCACGTCTAGCTCCTCCCAATAACGCAGCAGGAAGGCTTCTCGTTGACGTGCGGGCAAGGTCATGATGGCTTTTTCAATGTGTTCCAAGGTTTGCACCCGCCCCAGCCACTGCTCGGCGCTTTGGCTGGCAGGTGCATCGGCGTCACCCGTGGTGACTTCGAGCAGGTCAAAGTCGCCCAGGTCATCGCGGTGGTCAAAATCGTCCAGGTTGGAAAACAGGGCGTTTCGTGTCTTGCGACGGCGAAACCAGTCGAGCACGGTGTTGGACAAAATCCGTTGAAACAACAGGGGCAGTTCTTGGGCCGGTTTGTCTGAGTAGTGGGTGCACAGCTTGATCATGCTGTCTTGCACGATGTCCAGCGCCTCTTCCTCGTCACCCACGTGGTAATAAGCCCGTTTGAAGGCTTTCTTCTCCACGCTTTTGAGGAAGTCAGAAATGTCGGTGTCCGAGGCCAAGGTGCGTGCAGCGGCTGGCTGTGTCCTGTGTGTGCGAGAGTTGGGTGCGAGCACCTAACCCAGCGGATTTTGAGGGTTCATTATGTCACTTGGACGGTCATGAGACGTCGATTTTCAAAGGCCCGGCAGCAACGGTGCGATAATAGTGGGTTGCAATTGAAAAAAAAGCAAACGGATCACCGTCCGGCACTTTTACAGTTTGGTGCCCATGTCAGTGGTCTCAAGTCCCAACGCCACTTCATAAGAGTCGAGCCAAGGGGCACCCAAGGTTTTTCGTTAGAGAAATTCACAAAGGTTGAATATATGGAAATCAATAAAGCCGAAATGGCATCCGCTGCGTCCGTCGCTTCTTCTGGTCAAGAACTGCGTGGGGCCGAAATTCTGGTCAAGGCGCTGCAGGCCGAAAACGTCGAGTTTGTCTGGGGTTACCCCGGTGGGGCTGTGCTCCACATCTACGACGCTTTTTACAAACAAGAAACCATCCAGCACGTTCTGGTGCGTCACGAGCAAGCCGCCGTGCACGCCGCCGACGGCTATGCCCGCGCCACAGGCGAGGTGGGTGTCGCTTTGGTCACTTCAGGCCCCGGCCTGACCAATGCCGTGACCGGCATCGCGACCGCCTACATGGACAGCATCCCCATGGTCATCATCAGTGGGCAGGTGCCCACTGCGGCCATTGGCCTCGATGCCTTCCAGGAGTGTGACACTGTGGGCATTACGCGCCCCATCGTCAAGCACAACTTCCTGGTCAAAGACGCCAAGGACATGGCCGAGGTCATGAAAAAAGCCTTCCACATTGCCCGCACTGGCCGTCCCGGCCCGGTGGTGGTGGACGTGCCCAAGGACGTGTCGTTCAACAAAACGCTGTACACCGGCTATCCCGACAAGGTCGAGATGCGCTCGTACAACCCGGTGCGCAAAGGCCATGGCGGCCAGATCCGCAAGGCCATGCAGCTGTTGATGTCGGCCAAGCGCCCCTACATCTACACCGGCGGCGGTGTATTGCTGAGCAACGCCAGCCCCGAATTGCGTGCCCTGGTGGACATGCTCAATTTCCCGGTCACCAACACCTTGATGGGCTTGGGCGCTTTCCCAGCCACTGACCGGCGTTTCCTGGGCATGTTGGGCATGCACGGCACCCTGGAGGCCAACAACGCCATGCAAAACTGCGACGTTTTGCTGGCCGTGGGTGCCCGTTTTGACGACCGCGTGATTGGCAACCCCAAGCACTTTGCGCAAAACGAACGCAAGATCATCCACATCGACATCGACCCCTCCAGCATCTCCAAGCGTGTGAAGGTGGATGTACCGATCGTGGGCGATGTGAAAGACGTGTTGATCGAGCTGATGGGCATGATCCGCGAGTCCGGCCTCAAGCCCGACAGCCAGGCGCTGGCGCAGTGGTGGGAAACCGTCGAAGGCTGGCGTAAACGCGACTGCATGAAGTACGACAACCAAAACAGCTTGGTCATCAAGCCACAAAAGGTCATCGAGACCCTGTGGAACATGACCAAAGATGCCGACGCGTACATCACATCCGATGTGGGCCAGCACCAGATGTGGGCTGCGCAGTATTACAAGTTCAACGAACCACGCCGCTGGATCAACTCCGGTGGTTTGGGCACCATGGGCGTGGGTATTCCTTACGCCATGGGCATCAAGCTGGCCAAGCCCGACAGCGAGGTGTATTGCGTGACAGGTGAAGGCTCGGTGCAAATGTGCATCCAAGAGCTCTCGACCTGCCTGCAATACAACACGCCCATCAACATTGTGGCCTTGAACAACGGTTACTTGGGCATGGTGCGCCAGTGGCAGGAGATCGATTACTCCGGTCGCTACAGCCACAGCTACATGGATGCTTTGCCCAATTTCGTGAAGTTGGCTGAGGCCTATGGCCACGTTGGCATCTTGGTGGAAAAGCCTGAGGATGTGGAGCCCGCTTTGCGCGAAGCCCGAAGGCTCAAGGACCGCACGGTTTTCCTGGACATCCGCACGGACCCCACCGAAAACGTGTTCCCCATGGTTCAGGCTGGCAAAGGCATCACCGAGATGCTGATGGGCGCTGAAGATCTTTAATTCATCACACTGGACGAATCTATTGCCCGCCAAGCCTGCGCATTACCGTGTGCAGGGGAGGGCGGCGAAAAACGGCAGTTCATTGCGCCAAACTTTTCTGGTTGCATGCCGTCGCAAAAAGAGGAATCACACATGAAACACATCATTGCTGTATTGATTGAAAACGAAGCGGGCGCTTTGTCCCGCGTGGTGGGTCTGTTTTCGGCCCGTGGCTACAACATCGAGTCCTTGACCGTGGCCCCGACCGAAGACCCCAGCTTGTCGCGCATGACCATCCAGACTGCTGGTTCAGATGACGTGATCGAGCAAATCACCAAACACCTGAACCGCCTGATCGAGGTTGTGAAGGTGGTCGACCTGACCGAAGGTGCTTACACCGAGCGTGAGTTGATGCTCGTGAAGGTGCGTGCCGTGGGCAAGGAACGCGAAGAAATGAAACGCATGGCCGACATCTTCCGTGGCCGTGTGATTGATGTCACCGACAAGAGCTACACGATTGAGCTGACCGGTGACCAATCGAAGAACGACGCCTTTTTGGAGGCGATCGACCGCAGTGCCATTTTGGAGACCGTGCGCACGGGTGCATGCGGTATCGGGCGCGGCGAGCGCATCTTGCGCGTCTAAACTCAACCCTTGAACCTGTTTTATTCCTAAGGAGAACCCTGTGAAAGTTTTTTACGACAAAGATTGTGATCTGAGCGTTATCAAGGGCAAGACCGTTGCCATTCTTGGTTATGGCTCGCAAGGCCACGCACACGCCCAGAACCTGAACGACAGCGGCGTCAAAGTGGTCGTCGGTCTGCGCAAAGGCGGCGCATCGTGGGACAAAGTCGGCAAAGCCGGTTTGACCGTGATGGAAGTCAACGACGCTGTCAAAGCCGCTGACGTGGTCATGATCTTGTTGCCCGACGAAATGATCGCCGAGGTTTACAACAACAATGTGGCCCCCCACATCAAGCAAGGCGCTTCTTTGGCCTTCGCCCACGGTTTCAACGTGCACTACAACCAAGTCGTTCCCCGTGAAGACTTGGACGTGTGGATGGTCGCACCTAAGGCCCCAGGCCACACCGTGCGCAACACCTACACCCAAGGTGGTGGCGTGCCCCACTTGGTCGCGATTCACCAGGACAAGAGCGGCAAGGCCCGCGCTTTGGCCCTGAGCTACGCCATGGCCAACGGTGGCGGCAAAGCCGGCATCATCGAAACCAACTTCAAAGAAGAAACCGAAACCGACTTGTTCGGCGAGCAGGCTGTTCTGTGCGGTGGCGCGGTTGAACTGATCAAGATGGGTTACGAGACCCTGGTGGAAGCCGGTTACGCCCCTGAAATGGCTTACTTCGAGTGCTTGCACGAGCTGAAGCTGATCGTGGACCTGATCTACGAAGGCGGCATCGGCAACATGAACTACTCGATCTCGAACAACGCCGAATACGGCGAGTACGTGACAGGTCCTGAAGTCATCAACGAAGAGTCGCGCGTTGCCATGCGCAATGCCTTGAAGCGCATCCAGACGGGTGAATACGCCAAGATGTTCATCTTGGAAGGCAAGACCAACTACCCCAGCATGACGGCCCGCCGTCGCTTGACTTCTGAGCACTCCATCGAAGTCGTGGGCGCACAATTGCGCGCCATGATGCCTTGGATCGCCAAGAACAAGCTGGTTGACAAGTCCCGCA
>JAKFXJ010000013.1 GCA_021731425.1 Limnohabitans sp.
AGGCCCTGGTGGACATCAGCACCACAGCCGCCTGGCCTTGGGTGGCGCCTGTGGTGCTGATGTCCACCAGGGCCTTGCACCAGGCAGCTTGGGCGTTGCGCACTTCGGCCTCGGTGATGGCTTGGTTGACCACGGTGGTGGCTTGGGCAGCGCCGGACAGACCCCACACCGCCAGCGAGGCGGCCATCAAGGACAAGTATTTCATGGTTTAACTCCAGTTTTTGAGGTATTAAAAAATTTAAAAAGACAATCTTTTTGTTTTCAGATGTCTGGCCACATTGAAAGGCCCACCCATGAACCAGACTTGACGCCCGAATGACGCGGCGCTGAACACGGGATTAACAACAGATGACACCAGGGAGAACGCCAACCACGGCGGTGACAATAGGCCCATGTTCCGAAGACAGCTCAGTGGGGTATTGCTTGTATTGGCCGCCTGCATCGTTTTGCAAGGCGTGGGCGCCGTGTTTGCTCTGCGCGAGGCCGAGCGCCAAGTGGTGCGCGGGCGCTTGGCCAGCGACATCCACCAAGGTTTTGTGCAACTGTCGGCCACCAAACAGCAACTGCGTTCGTGGGTCACACAACACAAAATCGGCGCTGGGGGCAACCCTGAGCAGCGCGACGAGTTGCTCCAGCAGATGCAACAAGGCTTGGGCGAGTTGGCCCTGCTCGCCCAAAAAGCCGCTGCAATGGGCCTGGACGGCCGTGCCAGCGAAGAACACACGGCCCGCACAGACGCCGTCGAGGTGCTGGGCCACAACGTTCACGACCTGGGCCAAGCCCTGATGCAGGTCAAAACCTTGCCCGCCGACATGCCGGCCCGGCTGGGCTGGGACACCCTTTCCGAGGTTTTTGAAAAATCCGAGGGGCGCGATTTGCGTGAACTCATCGACCAAAGCATCACCCGCGAAAGCGCTGCGATGCAACGCGAACGGCTGGCGGCCGACGCCACACTGGATCGGATTCGCTGGCTCTGGATCGGCATGGCCTTGACCTTGGCCTTGCTGGCTTTGGGGGCTACGCTCTACTTTGCCCGGGCACTTCGCCGACCCATCGATGAGTTGGTGCAAGGCGCTCACAAGCTGCGCCAGGGCCTGCTGCAACACCGCGTGCCGCTGAACGAACAAGACGAATTTTCTGATGTGGCCCGCAGCATGAATGCCATGGCGGCCGCACTGGAAAAGCACCAACAACAGGAAACCGAGCACCGCCAGCGGCTGGAGACCGAGGTGCGCGAGCGCACCAGCGCCTTGCACGAGGCCAACCAGTCACTGCAGCAAACCGACACACGCCGTCGCCAGTTGTTGGCGGACATCAGCCACGAACTTCGCACCCCTACCACCGCCATCCGTGGTGAAGCCGAAATCACCTTGCGCGGCGGCGAACGCCCAGCTGTGCAATACCGTGAAGCGTTGCAACGCATTGTGGCCACCTCCAGGCAACTGGGCTCGGTGATCGACGACTTGCTGGCCATGGCCCGCAGCGACATGGAAACACTGAGCATGGTGCACCAACGCGTCGACCTGTCTGAACCCTTGGCCGACGCACTGGCCCAAGCCCAAGCCCTGGCGGGTGAGCGACACATCCAGATCAAAGCACAAGCCATGCCCGCAGGGGCCGTGCTCGTCATGGGCGATGCGCAGCGCTTGTGTCAGCTGATGCTGTTGATGCTGGACAACGCGGTGCGCTATTCCCACCCAGCTGGCTGCGTGAGTCTGCGTTGGTGGTGCAGCGAGCAGGCAAGCCCCGTGCTGGTGCTGGAGGTGGTCGACCAAGGGATTGGCATTCCGGCAGAAGAGTTGCACCAAGTATTTGATCGGCATTTCAGGGGCCGCATGGCCCGCTTGCACCGCGCCGCTGGCAGCGGCTTGGGCTTGCCCATTGCCAAGGCTTTGGCCCAGGCCCACGGCGGCACCTTGACCCTGGAGAGCCCAGCCGACGAGGCCACAGGCACCGGCACCCGTGTGCAGCTTCGCCTGCCTTTGCTGCAATGGCAGCCCGTATCCACGGTCTCCGACCTCATGGCCAGCTGACACCTGCTTTTGCCGTGCCCCTGCCTTTGATCGCCCTAACCCCTTGACCCCACCATGAACATCATCCTGATCGAAGATGACCCGCGAATTGCCGATTTTTTGCAACGCGGCCTGAAAGCCGAAGGCCTGCAAGTTCAACGCGCGGCCACTGGAACGGAAGGCTTGGCCCTGGTGCAAGACGCAGCACGACAAACCGCTCCTGGCGATGCCCCCACAGTGGTGGTGCTGGACCTGATGCTGCCGGGCATGAACGGCCTGGAGATCTGTCAAACCCTGCGGGCCCAAGGCGTGCCCTTCCCGATCCTGATGCTCACGGCCCTGAGCGCCCTGGAGGATCGGGTGGCGGGCTTGCGCATGGGCGCTGACGATTACCTGTGCAAACCCTTTGAGTTCGAAGAGCTGCTGGCCCGCCTGGAGGCCTTGTGCCGACGTGCACAAGGCATGACCGCTCGCTCCAGCCAGTTGCAAGTGGCCGATATCGTGCTCGACTGCGACAGCATGCGGGCCAGTCGTGGAGGGGAAGTGCTGAATCTAACAGCGCGGGAGTTGGCTTTGCTGGAGCTGTTGATGAGCGCACCCGGCAGGCTGTTCAGCCGCGAGAGGATTTTGTCCAGCGTGTGGGGCCTGAACGAAGACCCATTGACCAATGTGGTGGATGTCTACATCCGACGCTTGCGCAGCAAGATCGACGAAGGCCGCGACAGTCCATTGATCCAGACCATGCGCGGTTTGGGCTACCGTCTGGAAGCCCCAGCCGAGTCCGGTTTGTCCTAGACGGTCTAATCGAGCTCACGCCCCCTGCCCTCCACAAAAGCCAAGCCATGAAAACCATCCTGTCTCAACGCCTGCGCCAGGCAGCCGAGGAACACCGCGCAGGCGGTGGCGGCGGCGGGGTCGATGTGAAGCTGAGCCTGCAAGATTTGGTGCGCTTGCACGGCGAATCCTCGCTGGCTGTGCTGCTGATGCTGCTGGCCGTGGTGAGTGTGTTGCCCGTGGCCGGTGCGGGCACCCTCATGAGCCTGGGCATCTGGGCGGTCGCCTGGTCCTGGGTGCGCGAGCGCGAAACACTGAGCTTGCCAGCACGTTTGGGCAGCTTGTCGCTCAATGAACGCTGGAGTGGCCGTTGCCTGCATGGGCTGGCTTGGTTATATGAGAGCAGCCAGCGCTTGATGCGCCCGCGCTGGGCGTGGCTCTCGCATGCGGGCACACGCGCCTGGTGGGGTGCCTGGATTGCCCTGATGGGCTTCGTGATATTTGTGCCCCTGCCTCTGGGCAATGTGCTGCCCAGCCTGAGCCTGGTTCTGCTCAGCCTGGGCTGGATGTTTCGCGACGGCCTGGCCCTGTTGCTGTCCACCGCCGTCGGCTTGGTGGGTGTGGCTTATGGCCTGTCGGTGGGGCATCTGGCCGTCCAAGCCTTCGATCGGATGATGGATTTGCTGCCAAAGTGACAGGCACCCTTGCGGGGGATGCATAGAGTCGAGGCTCATTCACCGTTTGAAAGATTGCACATGCCGACCTCAGCAGCCGCCGCATCAGGGCCAAACCACAACACCAACGACCCTGTCTGGCAAGCCAAAGTCCATTTGGCCGCCGCATTGCGATTGGCGGTGCTGCACGACTTTGACGAGGGCATCGACAACCACTTCACCGTGGCCGTGCCGGGGCGCGATGACCAATACCTGATCTCACCCTTTGGTGTGCATTGGTCCGAGGCCCGTGCCAGCACCATGATGGTTTTTAATGAAGCGGGCGAAACCCTGGAGGGTGAAGGCGTGGTGGAGTTGTCAGCGCAATCCATTCACGCCCCGGTGCACCGCCTGACGGGCGCCAAAGTGGTGCTGCACACCCACCAACCCTGGGCCACGGCTTTGAACATGCTCAAAGCCAACCGCTTGCTGCCCGCCACCCAAACCGCCGCCTTTTTTGACGGCGTCATCGCCTACGACGACCATTACACCGGGTTGGCAGCTGAGCTGTCTGAAGGTGAACGCCTGTCACAACTCATGAGCGGCGGCAAGACCGTGCTGTTCATGAAAAACCATGGTGTGATGACGGTGGGCGACACTGTGGCGCAAGCCTACCGCAGACTCTACAAACTTGAAAAAGCCTGCCGCACCCAAGTGTTGGCCATGGGCACGGGCCAGCCCCTGAATGTGTTGACCGAATCCGTGATCCAGCGCATCAAAAACCCCAGCCCCCAAGACCGCCATCCCCGCAGCGAACGAGAGCGCCTCTTTTTTGAAGCCATGATGCGCGTGGTCGA